>JBLRWR010000040.1:0-13022 GCA_047921135.1 Candidatus Brevefilum sp. | reverse complement strand
CAAGGAAAACAAGGATGTCACCCAAGCTGGCATCCAGGAAATCTGGGAGGGCGGCAATAAACTGGTCCCGTCAATCCAGCGCAAGCACATCATCGCCCAGTTTGCCGGGCTGCGGGCAACGGGCAACGCGCCTTCGCCCAACCCAGAGCTGGATTACAACCAGGATTTCATCATTGAAATCCCTGAAAATGTGACCGGTTTGGTGAACCTGGGGGGGATTGAATCGCCAGGCTTCACCGCTGCGCCGGCCATTGCCCTTAAAGTTATTGAGCTGCTGAAGGAAGCTGGTGAACACCTGGTAGAAAAGGCCAGCTGGAACCCGATCCGAACCCCTCGACCGGTCTTCCGGCACCTGGACCGGGAACAACAGGCGGCCCTGGTTGCCCAAGACCCGGCCTATGGCCGCATCGTGTGCCGCTGTGAGATGGTCACGGAAGGGGAGATCCTGGCGGAGATTCATGCGCCCATCCCGGCAGACACTTATGACGCCCTCAAACGGCGCACCTGGCTGGGCACCGGGCGCTGCCAGGGCGGTTTTGACATGCCGCGCGTGGTGGAAATTTTGGCTGCCGAACTGGGGCTGGCACCAGAGGACATCACCAAGAAAGGTCGCGGTTCGGAATTTCTCTACCGGCCCACCAAGGCTGTTGAACAGGATCACCTCACCGTGGAGGCGTTGATATGAAAAATGTGTATGATGTGGTCATCATCGGCAGCGGACCCGGCGGCCTGGCGGCTGCGATTGCTGCCAAGGAGAATGGCGCCGAAGATGTGTTGATCATCGAGCGCGATGTGGAGTTGGGCGGTATCCTGGTGCAGTGCATTCACAACGGCTTTGGGCTGGAGTTATTCAACGAGGATATGCCCGGCCCGGCCTACGCCCAGCACTTCATTCAGGAAGCCCGGGGCCACGGCGTGGAGACCCTGATGGACACCATCGTGCTGGACATCACCCCCGAACGGACGATTTACGCCATCAATAAAGGCCTGGGGTACCTGGAGCTAAAGGCTCGCTCGATTGTGTTGGCGATGGGCTGCCGCGAGCGCACCCGCGCGCAGATCATGCTGCCGGGGTCACGGCCGGCCGGTGTGTATACAGCGGGCACCGCCCAGCGCTTTGTGAACGTGGAGGGCTTCATGCCCGGCGAGAAATTTGTCATTTTGGGTTCGGGCGATATCGGCATGATCATGGCCCGCCGCCTGACGATCGAGGGCGCGCGGGTGGAACGTGTCCTGGAGATCATGCCCTACCTGACCGGTTTGACGCGCAATTATGTGCAGTGCCTGCTGGATTACGGCATTACGCTGGAAAAACAGCGCACAGTCAACCGCATCATTGGCAACGAGCGTGTTGAAGCGATCGAAGCGGTCAGCGTGGATGAATCCTGGAACCCGATCCCGGGTACAAAGGAGATCATCCCCTGCGATTCGCTGCTGCTCTCGGTGGGGTTGATCCCGGAAAATGAGCTTTCTAAAAAAGCGGGCGTTTTGATCGACCCGATCACCAACGGCCCCTACGTGGATGACCGCTTTATGACCAATGTGCCGGGCATCTTTGCCGCCGGCAACGTGGTGCACGTCTATGACCTGGTAGACTGGGTGACCGAGGCCGGCTACGTGGCCGGTAAGGGCGCCGCAGCCTTTGCCCAGGCTGAAAAACTTGCCCCGAGCGAGCAGATTCCCCTCAAGGCAGGCGAGAACATCCGTTACGTGGTGCCCCACAAGCTGGATAAGGCCCACCTGGCCGAAGAGCTGGTCCGCCTGCAAATGCGGGCTATCTCACCGATTGAGGAGCGCGTATTGGTGACGGTGGAAGACCAGAACGGGGACGTGGTGGCCAAAAAAGCAGCAGCCTATGCCCGTCCCGGCGAGATCCTGACCCTGGGGATCAAACCCAGCGCTTACGAGGCGGTACAAAAAGCAACTGAATTGACCGTTAACGTCAGGAAGCGGTAAGATAAGTTTAATACGTCTGAAAGGCATAAACCATGGCTGAAATCGATGACATCATTTGTGTGACCTGCCCCCAGGGTTGTTTATTAAAGGTGAAGCACGAGGGCAATCAGGTATTGGAGGTATTGGAGAGCGGCTGCAAGCGCGGCAGAGAATATGCCATTTGCGAGCTGCAGGACCCACGCCGGATGGTAGCTTCCACGGTGCGGGTTAAGGGCGGTTTGCATCCCCTGGTGCCGGTTTACACCCGCAGTGCCTTTCCCAAACCCCTGATACCGAAGTTGGCTCAAGAATTACGCCAGGTCGAACTGGCCGCGCCGGTGAAGATCAACCAGGTGGTAGTGAAGGATATGCTGGGTACAGGGATTGATGTGGTCGCCAGCCGGGATATGCCCGAGAAAAAATTGTGAATAGTTATTTGTGAATAGTTGCTTGGCTAGTGGGAATGCGGTGCGAGGAATAGGTGAACCGACCTGAATACTAATTACAGAAAGTATTGGGTAACGCGAACAGCACTGCTCTTCCACAAAAACTAAGGACTGGTGTTACGGGAGATTCATGCTTTCACTGAGGAATCAATAAATAAATCCCTGCGAATTTTGTGAAATTCCAGGGATTTTTTATTTAGCAGGAAGCTTGTTATTTACAGGGAGGGCTAAGGTGCACCGGGGCCGTAGTAGTTGGGATCGGTGGGCGTCCGCCCGCTGGTATCGTGCACCCATACGTAATCGCCCTCATCTGCCCAATTGAACAGCCACTGGGCATCGCCCGGGGAGAGGTTGACGCAGCCATGGGACCCGGGATAGCCGTAGGAGGTGCGCCAATAGGCAGCGTGGAGAGCACGCGCCTGGTCGTAGTACATTGTCCAGGGCACATCTTCCAGGTAATAGAAATCGGAGCGGTCAGCTTCAAAAGCGCCCTGCATCGTCTCAAGGGGCTTTTTCTCATAGATGGTGAACACGCCCGGCTGGGTGTAAAAGGGCTCCACGCCCGTGGTCGTCACCGTGGCAAAGCGCAGCTGGCCATCTTCATAGGCCATGATTGTCTGTTGGAACAGGTCGATTTCAATCCAGCGGTTGGCCTGAACGCCTTCGGGGCGGGTGGGCCGTAAAATGACCACCCTGGTTTTCAGGCTGTTGATCCATTCGTTGGGGTTGATCTTATACCAGAGCACGCCATCGGCCTCGACACTTTCGTAAACCTGAACCAAACTATAAGGATAGTAGGTTGTGCCGGTGGTTTGAGCGCCAAAGGAAGGTGCCACGTAGCTATCGGCGAAGTCGACCGTCCAGCCAAAATTGTTCTGGGGATGTTCGAAGAATTCCAACCCCTGGAACCTGGTGTAGGCGGCGGGTGCGGCCCGGGTCCATCCCCCTGTGGTCAGCTGGACGTACGGCCTGCCGTTGGCATCATCCCGGCGGTTGATATAGCTGACGAAGCGCAGCGCGCCAGGGTCGATATAGCGGACGGGGTTAACGGCCGACACAGCATCCTCAAAGCTCCCATAAATGGGGGCAGGCTGCTCATCGGGCAGGTTGATCTTGGCCACAGCAACGGGCATCACGCCCAGCTCCGAGGGCGGCGTGGCTGCTGGCAGCGCCCGGCGCGGATAGCTGAAGCCGGAGGCTTTCATCTCTGCGACCACCTGGGCGGGGCCATATAGCAAACAGGTGCCGTCAGCGGGCATGCCAGGCAGGCATAAGGGCAGGTCGTAATAATAGTCCGCAGCATCTGTTGAAGCGCTGGTTAACGCCTGCGCGTAGACATCGTTAATCGGGATGGTGATCAAAATCAGCGTGATGCAAACCAGTAAGAATCGTCTCATTGTTCCTCAACTTTACTTCAAGGACTGTAATTATACCTAAACTAGTCCGAATTGGGGTTAATTAACCATGTGCGGCAGTTTTTATGCCTAATGCAGGGTTTACTCACTGGTAATGGTGTGTGCCAGTTCGAGTATCTCCACCTGGTGGGCGTAGCGAGCGCCCAGGGCTTTGATCTGGCCGATACTGCGCCTGGCCAGGCGCATGGGCTTTGGTGTTTTCTTCGGGGGGCCAAAGAAGGTGTCCCAATGCGAGAGGAAGACCTGCCTGGCACCCGGGTCCAGCACTGCCTGGCTGTAAAGCTGTTGCAGGTAGGCTTGGGGCTGCAAATCTAACCCGCCAATCCCTAACACCACAGATTTAATTGCCAATCCCCGATAGGCACCTGGCTCAAAGCCGGCGCTGCCGAAGATCAGGGTACGGTTCACCTGGATGGCGTACACCGCGCCGCACTGGTAGTTCCAGAACCGGGTTGGCGGGCGCAATGGGCGAGGGATGCATCCTTCAGCCGGCATCAGCCAGCCCATAGGGGCGGGAAAATTGACGTGCCGCGCCGGGTGAAAGCACACCGTGAACGCCCCGACCTGGTAGGCCTGCCTTGGGACCACCTGCACAGCGGACTGGGCTGCCAGGCCTGACCCACGCACCAGGTGGATGGCTGATTTACTGCCGTAGAGCGTCCCGCCTGCCTGGCGCAGGACCTCCGTGGCATCCAGGGCATGGTCATAGTGGGTGTGGGTGAGCAGGATTCCGTCCAACCGGTCGATTCCTGAACGGGTGAGCCCACTGGCAATACGGTCGGGGTCCGGGCGGATCTTACCCAAAAGGCTTAGCATGCTTGGGCGCGAGAAATGGG
The DNA here is from genome assembly GCA_047921135.1 of Candidatus Brevefilum sp. Classification (GTDB taxonomy): domain Bacteria; phylum Chloroflexota; class Anaerolineae; order Anaerolineales; family Anaerolineaceae; genus Brevifilum. The sequence continues at coordinate 8,390 of JBLRWR010000040.1, read as the reverse complement.
GGTCAATCAGGAGGGTTGTGTCACCTTGTGTGATCAGCAGGGTATTTGTGCCTAAATAGGTGATGTGCATGGCTTTATCATAAGGTTTAGGGTCACAAAGCGGTGAAATGCTGGATTAATTACCCAGCTAAACGTGCAGTTCGCCCGCAAAGATGATCACGGCCGCACCCCGGATGATCACCCGTTCGCCTTCCAACCGCACACGCAGCCAGCCCCCGCGTGGGGAGGCCTGGTAGGCTGTGAACTGCTGTTTACCCAGTTTTTCCGCCCAAAAGGGGGCCAGGAGACAGTGAGCCGAACCGGTCACGGGGTCTTCGGGGATGCCCAGCTGGGGGGCAAAAAAGCGGGAGATGAAGTCGACCTCAGGGTCAGAGCAGCGGGCGGTGATGATCACCTCCGGCATGGGCAGCTTTTCAACTTCGGCGATATCCGGGCTGGCTGAGCGGACGATGCTTTCATCTTGAGCCTCAAACAGGTAATAATCGCCTGAAAAAACGGCGTCCACGGGCCGGAACCCCAGGGCCCGGTCCACAGTGCTCTCAGAAGAGAAGCGCCGGTAGGGCATGGCGGGGAAGTCCAATTCCACATCGCCATCCACCCAGCGGGCTGTTAAATCACCGCTGCGGGTCTTGAACAGGATGGCTTGGCCCCTCAGGGCGGGCTCCCGCTCAAAGAGGACCTTGGCACTGGCCAGGGTGGCGTGGCCGCACAGGTCCACTTCCTTTTTAGGCGTGAACCAGCGCAGGCGGTAGCCGCCGCGGGCTGGGGACACAAAGGCGGTTTCAGAAAGGTTCATTTCCCGGGCGACCCCTTTCATCCAGGCCACCTCCGCCTGGCGTTCAAGCAGGCACACCGCGGCCGGGTTGCCCCGGAAGGGTTCATTGGTAAAGGAATCAACCTGGTAAAGCAGGGGCGCCATATTCAACCTCCGTGTGTAAGTTTACAGAGAACCTAAGCAGCGCACAAAAAACAAAATAGATTAAATTAGGGCCAAGGCCGTTTTGATCTGTAATTTCGGTTAAAATCATACTATATTTTCCTTACACAAAAATAAACTGGAGCATGGTGATATGGGCAAACTCACACAGCAAAAGCAGCACACGTATACCATCAAGACCCCCGAAAACCTCTCCCCGCGCATTCAATGGCTGCGGGACTATTATTTTTCAGGCGTCCAACGTGCCTGGAACAACGAAGCCACCGCCTGGACCACCGGCACCCCCTGGGACTTTCAGTATGAGGAGTTTAACTACTACATCGTCCCGGAGACCTATGCCTTCTTCCCAACCTTCAGGGGCGCGTTCAAGCAGGTTGCCCGCCCGGTGGACCTGCATCCGGATTTTTGGAAGTGGTCTATCGCCGAACGCAAAGCCTGGTTTTTGAAGCAGGTGATGGTCAACTACCTGCCCCAGGAGCTTTTGCCTGGAGACCTGATCGCCGGCGGCCGGTTTAACATCCAGACATCCACCTGCCTGGATGAAGCGCAGGCCAAAGCCTACCTCGACACGATCGAGGGGAAAGACGCCCTGCGTCAGGCAGTTTTTGCTTTTCACAACCATGGTTATGGCAATGCCGGATGTACCAGCGGTCATCTCATCCCGGATTATCCCCGGGTGATCCAAACGGGGTTTGCTGGCATTCATCAGGAATTGCAGGCTTTCTATAACGCGCTGTCGAAGGATGAGAAGCATGGCCCAAAGGGCGCCCAATTGCAAGCCATGCTGACCGCAGCCAGCCTTCCCTGCGATCTGGCTGCCAGGTACCGGGAGCTATGCCAGGCGCTGGCCGTTGCGGAATCCGACCCCGTCCGTAAGCACGAGTTGAGCCGCATGGCGGAAAACCTGGCCATCGTCCCCTGGGAACCGCCGCAGACCTTCTGGCAGGCGCTGCAGGCATTGTGGCTGACCCATATGCTGGTGATGGCCGATGAGAATTATCCTGGCCCAGGCACCTCTTTTGGCCGCATTGATCAATACCTCTATCCGCTGTGGCAGAAGTCACTGGATGAGGGCATGGACCGGGAATTTGGCAAGGAAATCCTGAAGTGTTTTTGGATACATGCCAACACCGCCTATGATTACATGATCCGCACCGGGGGCAACCAGGGCATCACTGCTGGCTATGGCCAGCTGATCACCGTGGGAGGGCTGGGACCGGACGGCCAGGACATGACCAACGACCTGACCTATGCGATCCTGGAAGTGATTGACGAGATGTCTCCCATTTTGGAGCCGAAACCAAATGTGCGCCTGCACCGGCAGACACCGGAGCCGCTGATGGATAAGGTGGTGAAGATGGTGGCCAAAAGCCAGGGTGCACCCTTCTTGCTGAACTTTGACGAACGCTCGATGGCGGGCTTGCTCCTGCAAGCCCGGCAAGCCGGGATCGAAGACCTGATCCATGAGGGCAACGTGCACGACTATGCCCCGGTGGGCTGTTTAGAGAACACCATGTGCGGGAATGACCGCTCGGGCACGGTGGACTGCAACCTCAACCTGCTCAAGGCGGTCGAACTGGCTCTGACCGGCGGATTTGATATGCATCCGTTCACTGACCCGATGACCGGAGTCACTGATCCCCAGGAGCGGATCGGCCCCGATACAGGCGACCCGGCACAATTTGCGACCTTTGAGGACTTTTGGAAGGCATACGAGCAGCAGACGGCCTACATCATCCAGAAGATTGTGGATGTGTATGACCGGGTTGAAACCCTGCGGGCAACCTATTCACCCACGCCTTATTTATCCACCCTGGTGCGTGGCTGCGCTGAACAGGGTAAGGATGTGACCCAGGGCGGCCCGCAGATCCGCTTTGTGACCATTGAGGCAGTCACCTTTGCCAACACGGTGGATTCGCTGCTGGCGGTCAAGTACCTGGTGTTTGATCAGAAAGCCTGTACCATGGCTGAGCTGATCCAGGCTCTGCGGGACAACTGGGAGGGGCAGGCTGTGCTGCAGGCGATGGCGATTAACAAAGCGCCCAAATACGGGCGCGACGATGACGAAGCGGATGCGATGGCGCTGCGGGTGATGGAAACCTGGACGTCCTTGACCTGGCAGCACCGCACAACGGCCACCGACCGCCAGTTCAGGCCGGGGATGTTGAGCTGGAACTACTGGATTGCCGATGCGGATATCCTGGCGGCCAGCCCGGATGGGCGCAGGAAGGGACAATTCCTATCTAATGCGATCTGCCCGGTTAATGGCGTGGATATTAACGGGCCGACGGCCAACGCCAACTCGGTGGGCAAGGCGCTGGGCGGAAAGGCACCAGATGGTGAGGGGGACTGGGGTGGTTTTGTCAACTTGCTGCCCAACGGTGCCAGCCACACGATGACCTTCAGTCCCTCCTTGCTCAGAGACCGTTCACACCGGGCCAAGTTCAAGGCTTTTCTGCGCGGCTATGCGGAAAATGGCGGCACGGCCCTGCAGATCAATATTTTGGATGCGGATTTGCTGCGCGCTGCCCAGCAGAACCCGCAAGACTATAAGCACCTGCTGGTGCGAGTGACGGGGTATAACGCCTATTTCACCTCTATCGGCAAGGAATTACAGGATGAGATCATCGCCCGTGAATCGCACCGGATTTAGGGCAGGTGGTTGATGCTGATGGCTCAGCCGATGGCAGATCGGAAGAAATACAGGCGCTACCCTGGGTGGGATTACACTACTCCTGGCGCGTATTTTGTGACGATCTGCACGCAGCAGCGTCGTAATTTTTTTGGCGCGGTAATAGATGGAAAGATGGAATTGAACCCGTTGGGCGAGGTTGTCAAAGAGGAAATTCTTCGTACAGAAACTATCCGAAAGAATGTGATTGTCGATTCATGGGTGATCATGCCTAATCATGTGCATTTGATTGTTATCATCACTATTGAAGACGACGTAGCGACGCCCCGCCGGGGCGTCGCTACGGAAGATGATCGGCGTTGGAAACCTGGTTGCTTAGGCGCCATTATTAATCACATCAAAGGTGCTTGCACCCGCCGGATTCGCGCTGACCTCGACCCAACCTTTGCCTGGCAGCCGCGCTATTACGACCACGTCATCCGCAGCGAACGGGATTTGGACAACTTGCGCCTGTACATCACCCTTAACCCTGAAAACTGCCCACATGACCAGCAGCATATCCCTGCAGAGGTCACCGCCCATGCCTGACACTACCACCGCCAGGATCCTGCACCTGCAGCGCCTCTCTACCGAGGACGGGCCGGGCATCCGTACGACGATTTTCTTTAAAGGCTGCCCGCTGAGCTGTTTATGGTGCCATAACCCCGAATCGATTGAACCCCATCCCCAGGTGCACTGGCTTGAAACCCGCTGCATCGGCTGCGCGCTGTGCCTTGAAACCTGTCCTAACGGGGCTTTGTCCAGCCTTGCCACCGGCGAGATCGTCGTAGATCGGTACATCTGCCAGGGCTGCGGCCTGTGCGCTGAGGTGTGCCCCTCAACCGCACTGGAGATACTTGGCCAGGACGTGCAATTGGATGACCTGGTCTCTGAGCTGCTCAAGGATCAGGCTTATTTCCAGGCCAGCGGCGGCGGGGTAACGGCATCAGGCGGCGAGCCGACCCTGCAAGCCGGCTTTGTGTCCCGGCTGTTTGCCCGCTTGCAGGGAGAGGGCGTCCACACAGCGCTGGATACCTGCGGGGCTTGCTCGCCGAAGGCGCTAGAGGCGATCTTGCCGCACACCGACCTGGTTTTATACGACCTCAAGCTGATGGACTCAGGTGAACACCGGCGGGTGACCGGGTTGAGAAACCAAGTCATCCTTGAAAACCTGGCGCGGGTTGCCGAATGGGCCCGAAGGGACCCGACAGGCATCCAATTATGGATCCGCACGCCGCTGATCCCCGGGGTCACCGCGAGCGAGGACAACCTTGCTGCTATCGGGGCATATTTGGCCGACCATTTAGATGGGGTGGTGGCACGCTGGGAACTGTGTGCCTTTAACAACCTGTGTAAAGATAAATACCGCCGCCTGGGGATGCCCTGGCATTATGAGGATACGCCGCTGATGTCTGAAGCCATGCTGAACCGCTGCGAAGCGGTCGCCAGTGGCAGCGCGCCTGACCCAATCCGGGTTGTGGTGACGGGCGCAGCGAGTATTGCCTGATTTTTCACCTTGTTACTCCGAAAGGATCATCGATGACTAAAAATCCTTACCCATCAGATCAACTCACATCAACTGAGATCAGCGCCTTTGAGCCGATCATGAAAATCGGCTTGCTGGCGACGGTTACACCCGAGGGCTTGCCGCATATCACCATGCTTTCATCCCTCAAGGCATCAGATGCGGATACCCTCACCTGGGGGCAATTCACCGAGGGGATGAGCTTCGAGAATGTGCGCAACAATCCCAACATTGGGTGGCTGGTGATGACGCTCAACAAAGACCTGTGGCGCGGCACCGGGCATTTCACCCATACGGCCACCAGCGGGCCGGACTTTGACTTTTACAACAACGTGCCTATGTTTCGATATAATGCCTATTTTGGCATTCATACGGTGTATTACATGGACCTGGTGGGGCATACGGGCAAACAACCCCTGTCAATGGGGGCTGTGGTCCTCGCTTCGATCAAAACCATGATCGCCAGGCCGTTTTTGCGTAAAAATGGGCCGCAGGTGATGAATGCATGGACCCGGGCGCTGTTCAATAAACTGGATAACTTGAAATTCTTGGCGTATGTTGGTGAGGATGGCTACCCAATCATCTTCCCGGTGATCCAGGCCCAGGCTGCAGGGAGCCGGCACCTGATCTTTAGCACCGGCGCATTCAGCGATCAGATCAAAGCGATTCCCGCCGGTGTGCCCATGGCGCTGTTTGGCCTGTGCCTGGATATGACCGATGTGCTCACACGCGGCACCTATGAAGGGCTGCGCTGGGTGGGTCCCCACCGCTGCGGCGTGCTGGCGGTGGATTGGGTCTATAACCCGATGCCGCCTGTGCCCCAGCAGATTTACCCGCCTGTGCCTTTGAAGCCTGTGCGTGATTTCTAACCACTTGATGATTGAGGTGCCTGATGATCCCTTTGACCCATTACCCGGCTATGCAGGTCGCCAATTTGCTCCCGCGGGACGTTTGGGTGTGGACGCCCCCGAACTATGCTGCCCAGCCGCAACAGCATTTCCCGGTTATTTATATGCATGATGGGCAGAACCTGACCTTCCAGAAAAATCCTATACCCATATCACCTGGGGCGTGGCAGAGGCGATCACCAAGCTCAGCGGGTGGGGCTTTATCCAACCGGCCATCGTGGTGGGGATCGATAATTCGGAGAACCGTTTTGGCGACTACCTGCCATTGCGGCCTTATCAAACACTGGAGAGGCAGGCATTCATTGACTCACTGACAGGCGAAGAAAAAGAGGAACTTGACCGGATAGATTGGGTTGCAGACCAGTACCTTAATTTGCTGGTTGAGGTAATCAAACCCCGCGTGGACGCGGATTTCCGCACCCTGCCAACCTGTGAACATACCTTTGTGATCGGCTCCAGCATGGGCGGTTTGATCTCACTGTATGCGCTGGTGGAATATCCGCAGGTATTTGGAGGGGCGGGCTGTTTTTCAACCCACTGGCCGGTGGTTGAGAAGGTCATTTTGCCCTATCTTGAATCATATCTGCCTGAAGCGGACAGCCATCGCTTATATTTCGATTATGGCTCTGCGGGATATGATGCTGAATATGCGCCGCATCAAGAGGCAGTGGATGCGCTGATGCAGGAAAAGGGCTACCAGCACGGCGTGGATTGGCTCACCCGGCTATACCCTGGCGCCGACCATCACGAGCTTGCCTGGCGGGCCAGGCTGCATATCGCCTTGCGCTTTTTGCTCGGGCATGCGCACTCAACGACGCAGACCTAAGCGCGAGAAAATTTTTCGGTGGCAAACACAGCAGTTAATAACGCAGCAGCGCAGCGATATGGCCGGCATCGGCCAGCATTGTGTTTTCTTCCAGGATTTTAACCTCGGCGTTCTTAATCAGCGTCTCTTGGACAGCCATTTCCACGGCGTTATCGATGCGCTCAAAGCCCCCATTGCAGAAGGGGCAGTTTTCCAGTTCCTGCACGGTCAAATAGCCGCAGCCATCACAACGGTATCCGGCTTGCTCGAAGTTCTGCAAAACCAGCAGGGTTTTGACACGTCCCTCGTGGATGGCGTTCAGTGTGTCGATCAGCCCGGTCACGCCGGCGCTCCCCTTGGCTGCCAGTGTAATAGCCTGGTTGACCAGGGCCTGGTTGATCTTCTGCTGGGTGGCCAGGGCGACCTGTGTGGCCTGTTCCAGGATTTCCAGGTATCCTGCGGTCATACTGATTGAAAACTCACCCGCCACCAGCGACTGCCAGGATTTGGGTAGTTCTTCCTTAAACCGGGCGATATTGTCATCGGTGCCGCCGATCATGATCCTGCGGATATGGCGGTGTTTGAAAAATTCCGTGGCATATTCGATCACATCCTTAATATTACGTTCGATGATGTTCTCAACTTTACCACTGGGGTCTGAACCGCCCATGCGCCCATGCATGGCGTTGCCGCCTCCCCGCTTGGTTTGTTTGACATCGTCGCCTACTACCCCCTCGCTTTCTGCCAGTTCGCCCAAATCAAAGGTGAACAAGCGTGCCCCCTGTTTATCCACCAATACCAACCCCCAACCCGTAAAGGTCTCCAGCAAATGCACCAGGGGGCGTAAGGTGGGTTTTTGGCTCACAAAAACCTGGTCAGGTACGGATAGATTGAACTGGTAAGTACTGAAAAAATCCCCGCTTTGATCTGAGAATACGGCTAATCCCTTGGCAGCCCAATCGTACTCAAAGTTGATAAACTGCTCAACAACCTGGACGTCTTCCGGAAGGTCAACTTCTTTTAATAAGTTGCGCAGCTGGATTTTTGCAGCCTCAGACTGGACATCAGTGGGGTCGGTATTCAGGTAAACGCTCAGCACCGAGCCCTGTGAGGAATAATCCAAAAGTGCCCTTAAGTCTTTTTCGGAAAACATGGTTGCCTCCATTTATATTGTGGGATTTTAAGGTGAGTTGTTGATCGCCAGGATCAACGTGTATATATATTTTAACGCAACTGTGGATTTATTTCAAAAGGATTTCTTACTTGGCGAATCAAAACCGCCACAGGATTGTCTCGCTGTGGCGGTTATTGTGTTTAATGATTACGGTCTGCTGGTGGGTCGCTCGCCCAGGGTGACGGTTAGGGTCAGCGCTTCGCCATTGCGCAGGACGGTCACATCCATGGTCTCACCCGGCGCTTTGTTGAGCATCATGTAGCTGAGCAGCTCGCTGAACTCAAGGACGTCAAGCGCATCCACCCGGATAATGAGATCCCCGCCGGCGAATAACCCGCCGACCTGTGTGGGCTGGGTGCCTGCTTGCAGG
>JBLRWR010000039.1:0-13106 GCA_047921135.1 Candidatus Brevefilum sp. | reverse complement strand
GCCATACATAGCGCCCCTCCAGGCCGCCCAGCTTCTTGCGGATCAGGAACACCAACGCGATGCTCTCCAGGCCGGTCGCCAGCGAATTCGCCAGCGCCAGCCCGCCGTGTGGCATCCAGCCGATGCGTGCAAACCAGGCCGAAAAAGCCAAACTCAGGACGATATTGCCGCCCATGGTGATCACGCCCACGATGACCGGCGTACGCGTGTCGTGCAGGGCATAAAACGCCCGGCTGAGAATCTCCACCAGGGCATGCCCCACCAGGCCTGCCGCATACCACAGCAGGGCCCACGCCACTAACTCCGTTGAGCGGGCGGTGAACTCCCCCCGTTGATACAGCAACTGCACCAAGGGATAGCGCAGCAGGATCAGCCCCACGCCTGCAGGCAGTGAGAGCAAGATGATCGCTCGCAGCGTGGAAGCCAGCGAGCGGCGCATCTCGTCAATATGCCCCAGCGCCACCTGGGCAGAAAACGTGGGCAGCGAGGCAATCGCCGCCGACTGCGCCACCGCCATCTGCGGCATCAACATCAGGCTGAAAGCCAAAGTGATGGCCGACACACTGCCCTCCGGCTGCCCTAGCGCAATGATCGTGTTGACGATGAAATTCATCTGCACCACAGCCACGCCCAGCAGCCGCGGCCCCATCAAGCGGAACACCTCCAGCACTGCCCGGTCCTTCAAACCCAGGTAGGCATGGTAAGCCCGTGCGGGCAGCCGCCACATCACCGGCAGCTTGACCGCCAGGTGCAGCAACGCGCCCAGCACCACACCCACCGCCAGGCGCTGAATGCCCCATGCCTCCGGCAGGAACAGCGTCCCGATGATCATGCCCAACGAATATAAGGCCGGGGCGATCGAGGGGATCAGGAAATTTTGGTGGGCGTTTAAGATGCCCATCACCAGGCCGCTGAGGCCAAACAGGATCACCGAGGGCAGCATGATGCGAAAGAGCTGCACCGTCAGGGCTTCCTGCACGGGGTCAGAACCCGGCACCAGTAAGAACAACCCGTCCTTCACAATCTGCGGTGCGAAGATCCATGCCAGGGAGCTGATCAACACCAGCGCCAAAAACACCAGGTTAGTCACACCCGATGCCAGGCGCCAGGCGCCTTCCCGGTCTTCCTTGGCCAAAAAACTGGTGAACATGGGGATAAAGGCCGAGCCCAACGCGCCACCCGCCACCAGGTTAAACAGCATCTCCACAATGCGGTTGGCCGCGTTGAAGGAGTCAAATTCTGCCGAGGTGCCAAAGGCGCGTGTGATCACGATCCCGCGGATTAGGCCGACCAAATTGCTGATAATGAAGGCTACCATCACCGTGCCGGCTGCCCGGGCAATCTGCTGATTCGCGGTGCGGGGCTGCTTGACCGGTCCGTTCATACCCCGTCCTCACTTTGTTCAGCTGCATCCCAGCGGCGCAGAAGGTCTTCCGTTGAAAGGTCCATCAGACGCTCGCCCTCGGCTAAAACCCCGGCTTCCATTACGCCAAACCGAACCCTAAAGCGGCTTAATGCTTCCCGCAATGCCGATTCGGCGTCAATCCCGGCGTTGTAAGCCAGGCCAGAAACCGCCAGCAGCAGGTCACCCAACTGCGCCTTGCCGGCTCCTTCGTCAAACGCTGCCAGTCGGCTGGTGATGTTCTCTGGGTTCCCCAGCGCAGCCAGGCGGTCAAAGCCAACCCGACCCACGCGCTCGATGATTTGTTCTGCCTGCGAAAGGGCGGGCAGGGCAGCTGGCACACCATCCAAAAGACCGTTCTTCTCGGGGATGCCATGTGCCTGGCGTTCTTCGGCTTTGATCTGCTCCCAATTGCGGATCACACCATCCACCCCGGAGACATCCACCTCCGAAAAGACATGCGGATGGCGCCGGATTAACTTGGCACTGATGCCCTCAATAACATGATGGATATTAAAATCGCCCTCCTCCGCCCCAATCTGCGCATGTAGCACGATCTGCAAGAGCAAATCCCCCAGCTCTTCCGCCAGGCTGTCCATATCCTCTCGGTCCAGCGCATCCAGGGCTTCGTAAGCCTCTTCGAGCAGGAAGGGGCGCAGGCTCAAGTGGGTTTGCTCCCGGTCCCAGGGACAGCCGTCGGGCGCCCTAAGCCGGGCAATCACCTCCTGAAAGGCCTCAAAGGAGGACTGCGGAGACAGTGGAGGGATATATAACGAGCTGAGCAGCCCAATATGCGGGCTTTTATCGATCGCATGCAAGGGCAGGTCTTCAACCTCCTCGCCGTCCGTGCCAGCCCCATGGACCAGGCGCACTGCATGCACGTCCGGGTAGCTTTCCATCAGGGTCAGCTTGAGCTCGGCGGCCACATCCCGGTCGTAGATCTGCGCAATCAGCGCCGGTACTGAGGGCGGGAAGCCAGGCGTTTGGCGCATGGATACCTCGATCGCATCGGCCAGGTACATCCCGGGGAAGGGGTCCACGCCCAAGGCACGCCAGGTCGGCTCTAAAAAGCTCAAACCGTCGATCACCTGCACGGGGATGCCTTCTGCTTTGGCCAAATGTGCAATCTGCGGACAGGTGGCCTCAGCCACAAAAGGATGGCCAGGGACGGCATAGGTCACGCTCCCCGCCCGCCCCAATTTGATGATCTCCTCCACGATGGCCGCATACACCTGGTCAAAGGTCTCATGCGCTTCATACAGATCGTCAAAGCTCACCAGGGCTAAATGCGCGGGCAGGTGCGCCACCGTCGGATGATGGCGGGTGCGCAGGTAGAGCGTCTCAATACCGCCCAGCCAATCCCAGGCCCGGCGGGTCAACGCAGCCGGGTCACCCGGGCCCAGCCCGAGCAAGGTGACACTGCTTGATAAACCTGTGCGCATTTTCTCCGTCATGTTGATCTTCTCAAAAAGCCCTTTAACCCATAGAGACGTTATAAAAACGTCTCTATGCTGATTTTACCTCTTAATGTGTCAATTTTTGGTGGATCAGGCACAATCCAAACCACGGATTCTGCCGTCCAACGCATATTATGTGCCGACTCGGTGTCCAATAATCCACACCTGGCAGCGATTAACGCTTGGTGTAGGTGGGTGCCTTGCGAGCGCGTTTGAGGCCGGGTTTCTTGCGTTCCTTAACGCGCGGGTCTCGGGTCAGGTAACCGCTGTGGCGCAATGCCGGGCGTAATTCCTCATCCATTTTAACCAGCGCACGGGCCAAACCCAGCTTGACCGCATCTCGCTGACCGGTCACGCCGCCGCCCTGCACCAGGACGCTGACATCAAATTTTTCTGCTGAATGGCTCGCAATTTGGAACGCATTGACAATATCTGATGCATCGCCCAATCGTGTGAAGTAGGCTTTAATTTCTTTGCCGTTGACGGTAAATGTGCCAGAGCCAGCCACGATTCGTACACGCGCAGAGCTTTGCTTTCGGCGGCCAATACCTTCGTAATATCGATTATCCATAAATTCAAAAACTCCTCTTACTCAACCATTTCGGGTTGTTGTGCCTGATGCGGATGCTCAGGACCTGCATAGACATGCAGATTCTTGTAAATCCGCCGGCCCAGTTTCGTCTTGGGGATCATCCCCCACACAGCCTTCTCAATCACCCGTTCGGGGAACTTTTCCAGCTGACGGCGCAGGGTGATTTCCTTGAGCCCGCCGGGATAACCCGTGTGGCGATAGTAAATCTTGCTGTCCAGGCGGGTGGGGTAAACATCCACCTTTTCAGCATTGATCACCACCACATTAGCGCCCATCAGCACACCCGGCGTGTAATCAGGCCGATGTTTGCCGATCAGTAATTGGGCGATCTTTGTCGCCAGGCGGCCCAGGTTTTGACCCTCGGCGTCCACCAGGAACCACTCTCGCTCAACTTGTCCTTTTGGTACGTATGTTTTTTCCACGATCTAACTCTCCATCATTTAAAGATGCCATCATCAGGCCAAGCCTGAAAATGAAATCCACATTGACTCTTGCTAATACTCAACCGCTTCAAGCACCAACCCTTCAGCCGGTGCCAGTCCGGTTAACCCTAACTCGCCGCTTTGCAACCCAGCGGTGATTAAGCTCGCCGGTACCTCGCCCTGGCCAATCTTCACCAGTGTCAAAGTGATCCGCCGCACCATGTGGTACAGGAAGGCGTTGGCAATGATGTCAAACTGCCATTCATCACCTTGCCCCGACCACGCCGCACTTGAAATCTCTCTGACGGTGGGGCCGCCTTCAGTCATCGCACTGCCAAAGGCCTTGAAATCGTGCGTCCCAACCAGGTTCTTCGCTGCAGCGTTCATCAGGTCAACCTGCACGCCGGGCCAAACTTGCCAGGCTAAATTCATCCTCAGCGGGTCCCGCACTGGCTGGCAGTAAATCCGGTAACGATAATGGCGCCATTTCGCATCATAGCGAGGATGAAAACCATCTGGCGCTTCGCTTACCGACCTCACCGACATATCCCGGGGCAGGTAATGGTTGAGGGCATTGCGCAGGTCTTCGGTGGTGTGCGCCCAATCTAGCTGGAAGCTGACCACCTGTCCCCTGGCGTGCACGCCCGCATCCGTCCTCCCAGCAGCCGATACATGACTGCCCCCCCAGCCAATTTGCTGCAACGCGCCCTCCAGTTCAGACTGGACTGTGCGCGCTTCTGCCTGCCGCTGGTAGCCTGCGAAGGCCGAGCCGTTATAAGCAAGAATAATTTTGTAAAGTGCTGCACCCATCCGGTTTCAGATTTCCGGGTGGACTACTCTTCAACCAATTCAATCAACGCCATCTCAGCGCCGTCACTCTTGCGGGGACCCAGTTTTAAAATCCGGGTATAACCGCCTTTGCGGCTGGAATAACGGGGGCCAATATCATCAAATAATTTTTGAACCAGCGGGCGGCTGCCATTACCCAATTCCGCTGAGGCCTTCCGGCGAGCGTTTATGGCAATAATTTCCTCCGCATCCTGGCTGTTACGCGCCAGGGTGATCAATTTTTCCACATGTGGTTGGATTGATTTTGCCTTGGGCAGCGTTGTTTTGATGCGCTCGTGCTCTAAAAGTTGCCTGATCATCGTCCGCCGCATAGCTGTGCGATGGCCGCCGCTGCGATTCAGACGATACCCTTTTAATTTGTGTCGCATAATATCATTTCTCCGTTAATTCTTCCTTTTCACCCTCAAGGAAGCCTTTCTCAATCATTTTTTCTTTCAGTTCAACCAGGCTCTTTTCACCAAAGTTCCTGATAGAAAGAATCGCCTCTTCGCCCTTATCCAACAGTTCCAGCACATCCCCCACCGTGGTGATCCCGGTGCGCTTGAGCGAGTTGAACACCCTGACCGTCAGGTCGAGGTTTTCAATGGGCATCTCAGCAGCTTCGCTGTTAATCGTCGCGACAGGCTCTGCCTTTTCAATGGGGGTTGCCAACAACTCTTCAGTGATGCCCGCAATGAACATCAGGTGATCGATTAATATCTTGGATGACTGACTCATCGCCGTTTCAGGTGAAACCGTTCCATCCGTCCATATTTCCATCACCACGCTGTCGTAATCCGTGCTCTGGCCCACTCGGGCAGAACCCACCGTCCAGTTAACCTTCCGCACTGGTGTAAAGATCGCATCGACCGGTAATTCGCCAATGGGCAGAAATTCACTGCGCTCATTGCCCGGGGAGTAACCCCGACCGCGTTCGACGGTCATGTCAATTTCCAGTTTGGCTTTCTTATCATCCACGGTAAACAAATACAGTTCCGGGTTGATAATTTCAACCTCTGCCGGACAGATGATATCCGCAGCTGTTACCGTACCTTCACCGCTCACTTCCAAACGCAGATGAGATACATCCACATCATACAACTTAAAGCGCAATTGCTTTAGCTGCAGAATCAATTGGATCACATCTTCGCGTACGCCTTCAATATCACTGAACTCGTGCAACACATCCGTAATCCGAATGGATGTAATCGCGTTGCCCTCCAGGGAAGACAAAAGCACACGACGCAGCGCGTTACCGATCGTAGTCCCAAAGCCCCGTTCTAATGGGCTGATGCCAAACTTGCCATAGTTTTGGGCTTCAGCGATCCGTTCGACTTTTGGTTTTACCATGTTAATTGTTCCAGTCACCTCATACCCCTTACCAGTGCATCCTTAGCACTACCATTTCCAGCCTTATCGTGAGTAATACTCAACAATCAGCTGCTCATTCAAATTACCATCAATTTCGGCTCGTTCGGGTAAGCGTATCACCCGACCGGAAAGCTTATCGAGATCCACCTCGATCCACGCCGGGGGTGTACGGACTTCGTCTGCCTGTCGCAATGTTTTGAAATATTCGTTCTGCTTCGAAATCTCACGCACAGCAATCTTATCACCTGCTTTGAGGATAGTCGAAGCAACGTCGTTCCGGCGCCCATTGACCATAAAATGGCCATGATTCACCAGTTGACGGGCCTGGTTTCGGCTGTCAGCAAAACCTGCGCGGTACACCACGTTATCCAGGCGGCTTTCCAGAATTTTCAGCAGGTTCAAACCGGTCAGGCCGGTTTGCTTGCGCGCATCCCGGAAATAGCGCCTGAATTGGCGCTCAAACACGCCATAAATGCGCTTTCCTTTTTGCTTGGCGCGTAACTGCCTTGAATAGTCCGATTGACGGCCTGCGCGGGCATTGAACCGGCCATGCTCACCTGGGGGGTAAGCGCGTCGCTCCATTGCGCAGCTTGGGGAAAAACATCGTTCTCCCTTTAAGAATAATTTCTCGCCTTCACGCCGGCATAATTTACATACCGGTCCTGTATATCTTGCCATTGATTCCTCTCTTTATTAATGCTTAGACGCGGCGTCGCTTGGGTGGACGGCAGCCATTGTGGGGAACCGGTGTCACGTCTTCAATTGAACGGATCGAGATTCCCATGCTCTGTACAGCACGGATAGCCGCTTCACGGCCGGGCCCTGGGCCTTTGACAATGACGTCAACTTCCTGGATACCAAAGCCTTGCGCAGTCTTCATCACCTGCTCCGTTGCCAAACGGGCTGCGAAGGGTGTGCTCTTCCGTGAGCCCTTAAAGCCAGCGGAACCAGCACTTCCCCAACAAACCGTGTTGCCTTGCAGGTCAGTTACCGTGATGATCGTGTTGTTAAAGGTTGCATACACATGCACCTGAGCAGACGACATCTGTCGCTTAACTTTTCGCGAACCAGTCGTTCGCCGCGATCGTTGTGGTTTTTTTGCCATTTTACCTCACTCATTCCATCGTTACAGCCATCCTCAAGCCCTCTTGCCGCGGGGGAGAAAGGAAGGAAACCCCAAACAGGCTCAAAGGGTGGCGTTCTAACTTAACTTATTTCTTGCCAACACCCCGGCGGCGGCCGCGACCGGCAACCGTCTTCTTCGGACCCTTGCGGGTGCGAGCGTTGGTTTTGGTGCGCTGCCCATGCACAGGCAAGCCACGCCGATGGCGCAGACCACGATAAGTCCCAATTTCCATCAAGCGCTTGATGTTCATCTGCACCTGGCGGCGTAAATCACCTTCGACGGTAAAATTCCCGCCGATGTATTCACGCATCTTGGAAACGTCGCCATCGGTCAGATCCTTTACGCGCACATCAGGATCAACACCAGTTGCGTCAATAATTTCTTTTGCCCGGGTGGGGCCGATACCATAAATATATCTCAGACCAATTTCTACGCGCTTATCGCGTGGGAGGTCAACGCCTTCAATACGTGCCATTGTTTTCTATTCCTTATCCTTGTCGCTGTTTATGTTTCGGATTTTCACAAATCACATATAAACGACCACTGCGCTTTACAATTTTGCATTTTGCGCAACGCTTTTTAATTGATGCTGATACTTTCATGATCTTACTCCTTATATCTTGCCGCAAAACATTGATTATACTTGGCAACAAGCCTTTCGTCTAGTTTTCACTCAAAAGTGTCAAAATCTGCGGTCCATCTGCGGTGATCGCCACCGTGTGTTCAAAATGCGCTGTCAGCGATCCATCTGCCGAAGCCACCGTC
The DNA here is from genome assembly GCA_047921135.1 of Candidatus Brevefilum sp. GTDB lineage: Bacteria > Chloroflexota > Anaerolineae > Anaerolineales > Anaerolineaceae > Brevifilum. Next base: position 5,143 of record JBLRWR010000039.1, on the reverse strand, counting down.
CACTGATCGGCTTTCACCACGGTCTCTGAGGTGCCAACCAGCACCATCGGTTCAAGCGCAATCGTCATGCCTTCCCGCAGCCGCATGCCGCGGCCTGGTTTGCCATAGTTGGGCACCTGGGGGCCTTCATGCATTTTTCTGCCCACGCCATGCCCGGTATACGTCCGGGTGATATGGTAACCCTGGTTCTCCACATAGGTTTGCACTGCGTGACCCACATCGCCCGTGGTGTTTTCCGGCACCATATTGGAGATGGCTACCTTCAGCGCGTGTTCGGTCACCTTCATCAAGCGCACCGTCTCAGGGCTAACCTTACCCACCCCGATTGTGACGGCCATATCGCCGACAAAGCCTTTGTAAACGGTACCGGCATCGATGCTGACGATATCACCTTCCACCAGCTTGCGGTTACCCGGGATGCCATGCACCAACTCCGCGTTCACGCTCGTGCAAATGCTGGCGGGATAGGGGTACGGCCCCGGATAATTCTTAAAGGGCGAAAAAACATCATAGCGTTTTTGAACTGCCTCAAAGGCTGCGTTCAATTCTGCCGTGGTCACACCAGGCTCGATCAGCGCAACCGTTGCGCTGAGCGCTTCCGCATTGATCCGGCCCGCTTCGCGCATGATCTCAATCTCCTGCGCCGACTTAATGTTTATGGATCGCTCCCAGGAGATCACTTCAAGCCTCCCTGACCGCGTTCATCAGGTCTTTCGTCACGTCATCGATGGCTTGGGTGCCATCAATTTCGACCAGCAGTCCCTTTTGCCGGTAGTAATCAATCAGCGGTGACGTTTGCTCGCGATAGACCTCAATCCGATGCCGGACGGTTTCTGGCTTGTCGTCTTCACGCTGGTAAAGCTTGCTTCCATCCAGGTCATCAATCCATTTGACCATGGGCGGGTTATAGAGCGCATGATACACGCGCCCAGCGGTGCTCATCCAGCGTCCGCTCAGGCGTTCAATCAACACCTCATCCGGAACCTTGATGTAAGGCACCACCTTGACACCCGCATCAAATTTCGCCAGCAGCCCTTCCAGCGCATCCGCCTGGGCAGGCGTGCGCGGGAAACCGTCTAAAACGGCGCCCTGATCACAATCTGGCCGAGAAAGGCGTTCTTCCACCATCCGGATGGTCACATCATCAGGCACCAATTCGCCTTTGTTCATGTAGCTTTGCGCCAGCTGGCCTAATTCGGTCTCGTTTTTCAGGTTTTCCCGAAACAGGTCGCCTGTGGAAACATGGACCAAATCCAGCGCTTGCGCCAGCTGTTTGGCCTGGGTGCCTTTGCCAGCTCCCGGGGGGCCTAACATGACAATGTACAAGGGTGCCATCGCGCTAACCTTTACCTAGCTAATCAGACGGTCATCATAACCGTGCAATTTCAGGTCAGATTCGATGATCTGGAAGGTGTCACGAACCACACCCACTACAATCAACAAACCGGCGGATGATACCAGGAACACCTGCGTGGTTTGCAAGCCTGGCGGCAAGAACAAACCGAGGAAGAAGGGCAGGGCTGCCACCACACCCAGGAATAACGCACCTGGCAGGGTAATCCTGCGCTGGACCTTGGTGAGGTAGCGCTGGGTTGGGCCGCCGCGGGCAATACCGGGGATCTGTGCGCCTTGCTTCTTCAAGTTATCACCATAATTCTGCTGCGCAAACAAAATATCCGTATAGAAGAAGGTAAACAGCACCACCATCACAAAGAACAGGATGGGGTACAGCACACCTTCACCGCCCAGCACATTTTGAGTGCCGCGTGCAAAATTCTGCAACCATTGAGCTTCTGCATTGACGAAAAAGCTGGCCAGAATGGTAGGGAAGGTCATGATCGATTGGGCGAAGATGATTGGGATCATACCCGCCATGTTGACCATCAACGGTACCGTGCTTTTGACGGGCATCGACATCCGGCTGCCAACTCGCCGACCGGGGAACATCACCGGGACGTGCCGGCGGCCTTCCTGGACGTAGACGATCGCAAAGATCGTCACCAGCAGCAAGGCAATCACGATAAAGATCAGCCACCAATAGAGCGGGTCTGTCACCAGCGAGAACAAGTTCCTGGGCAGGTTTGAGACGATACCCGCAAAAATGATCAGCGAAAGGCCCTGTCCCCTGATCCCAAATTCTGAGATCAACTCACCCAGCCACACACCAAACATGGTGCCGGCCATCATCGAAAGCAGCGTTGCCAGGGTCGGGATCAACACCCCACCAGAAAAGCCAAATTGGGCCGCTACAGATTGGCCAAGAATGGCGTTGAAGATATTGATCTGGCCGATAGCAGAAAGCGCTGCCATGGGGATGGTCAGGATCATCGTCCATTTTTCCATCCAGGTGCGCCCCTCACGGGGGTCTTCCTGCATCTTGCGCTCCAGCGCCGGGATGATCGGGATGAGCAACTGGAGAATAATCTGGGCGGTAATATACGGGTAAACACCCATCGCCAATACCGAGAAGTTCGAGACGGCGCCGCCGGAGAGCATATCCAGCAGGTTGATCAAACCGCCTGCTGCGCCACCGGTTTGGGTGAGCTGTGCCACCAATTCCCTGTTGATACCAGGTACCGGGATGTTTGAGGCAAAACGATAGATCGCCAGTAAAGCCAGCGATATCAACAATTTGCGTCGAATGTCTTTAGACTTCCAAAGGTAGCGCCAAGCTGACCGCTTCATATTCAGGTCTCCTTTAATACCCTAGGGTTAATTTACTCTGCCTGGATCAAAACCACACTTCCACCCGCGCCTTCAATTTTTTCTTGGGCACTGGCGGTAATTTTGTGGGTTTTCACGGTCAGGGCAACGCTAACATCACCCCGTCCAAGGATTTTTACAGGTTTCTTCATGTTTTTAATAATGCCTGCTTCCAGTAATACCTCGGGGGTAATCTCTGCATCCGCTGGAAATTCACTCAGCTTATCCAGGTTCACTTCTTCATAGCGAACCCGATTAACCACATGAAAGCCTTCGCCCCGCATAAAAGGCAGTTTCCTGAAATAAGGAAGGTTTCCACCCTGATGATACAGGGGAACACCACCGCCTGAACGCGAGTTTTGGCCCTTCATACCGCGGCCGCTGGTCTTTCCATACCCTGAAGCCGTACCGCGGCCTTTACGCTTGCGGTCTTTCCGGGCACCTTCGTTGGGTTTTAATTCGTGTAATTTCATAATCGCAATTCCTTACGCCTCTTCAACCACCACCAGGTGCGACACTTTGTCAAGCATGCCTCGTAAGACAGGATTGTCCTTGTGGGTCACGGTTTGGTTGAGTTTTTTCAAGCCCAAAGCCCTTAGGGTCGCTTTTTGACGTTTTGAATAGCCAATCGGGCTCTTCACTAAGGTGATTTCAAATTGTGTTTGTTTTTTTCTAGCCATTTTTCTCTCGCTCCCAATAGGGTCTCACCTGTTCAAAAGGTAATCCTCGCCTGGCAGCTTGCTCCTCGGGGGATTTCAACTGGTCCAATGCGTTGAAGGTGGCTCGCACCACATTGAGAACGTTACTGCTGCCCAGTGACTTGGTCAGAATATCATGCACGCCCAGCGCCTCAAGCACAGCACGCACACCGCCACCGGCGATCACACCAGTTCCAGCGCCTGCAGGGCGCAGTAATACCTTCGCGCCGCTTTGCTTGCCGATCACCTCATGGGAAATCGACGTGCCGTTCAGGTTGATCCGGCGCATATCCTTGCGGGCGCGCTCACTGGCCTTGCGAATCGCATCTGGGACGGCGTTTGCCTTGCCAATGCCCATGCCCACTCGGCCGGCATTGTCGCCAATCACCATCACCACACGGAAGGAAAACCGGCGGCCACCTTTGACCACTTTTGCCACGCGCGCAATATCGATCACACGCTCGTCATATAGATTCTCAGTTTGGTAGTTCGACATATACGCCTCTTTCTTAGAACTCCAAGCCGCCTTCTCGGGCAGCTTCGGCCAATGATTTCACACGGCCGATATATTTATATCCACCACGGTCGAAGACAACCTGGTTGATCCCAATTTCCTTCGCGCGCTCAGCAATCGCCTGGCCGACTTTTTGGGCTTGTTCCAAGTTAGTCAGCCCATCCATTTGGGGGCGTAATTCCTGATCGATACTTGAAGCCGAAGCCAGGGTGATTCCCCGGTAATCATCGATGAGCTGCACGTAAATCTCTTTTGAGCTGCGAAATACGTTCATCCGCGGTCTTTCTGGCGTGCCAAAGATTTTCTTCCGCACACGAAAGTGACGGCGTAATCGAGCTGCATTCCGTGATTTTTTTGCCATAATATTTCACCTTCAATAATTATTATACGGTCTTGCCGGCTTTACCCGGTTTACGGCGGACATACTCGCCCTGATAGCGAATACCCTTGCCCTTGTAGGGCTCGGGGGGTCGCACCTTGCGGATATTGGCCGCCACCTGACCGACTACTTGCTTATCATAACCAGAGACCTTGATCAGACGGGCTCGTGTATCCACATCAAAACTGATGCCCTCTGGGGGCTCTATCACCACAGAATGTGAATAACCGACGTTCAAAACCAGGTTGGTCCCATCCAGCTCTGCCCGGTAACCCACACCCTCGATCTGCAGAACTCGCTCAAACCCTTGGCTGACGCCAACCACCATGTTGTTGATTACTGCGCGGGTGGTTCCATGCAACGCACGGTGAGTCGGTTGATCGGTGGGCCGCTCAATAGTAATGATTGCATCTTCTTGTTTAATGATGATATCGGGCGAAAATGTCCATTCTAATTCGCCTTTTGGGCCTTTGACATGCACATAAGAGCCATCAATCTTAACATCAACGCCTGCCGGCACTTCAATTGGTAATCGTCCTACTCGAGACACAGCTCGTACCTCCTCTAGCGCCAGGCGCTACCATACTTTACACAAAATCTCGCCACCGACGCCCATCTTTCGAGCGCGCTGGTCGGTCATCACACCCTTGGGCGTGGAGAGAATCGCCACACCAATGCCCGAGAGCACCCAGGGAATGTCTGTCGTCTTGGTGTAGATCCGGCGGCCAGGGCGGCTAACGCGTTCAAGACCGGTGATCAGCGGGCGTCGGTTTCGTCGCTCGCCAATGTACTTCAAGCGTAGACGCAGCACCTTCTCGTGCGGCCGACTCCCCATAACGACATCATAAC
>JBLRWR010000038.1:0-13562 GCA_047921135.1 Candidatus Brevefilum sp. | reverse complement strand
GACAATAAAACAGGGCTGCCGCAGATCACGGCAACCCTGTCAATCGAAATCACACTTTCCTAAAGGTCGTATATTTCCGTGTATTTCTTGCGCAGGTAAGCCATATACGGCTCAGGCGTGATCTTCCTGCCGGTGGCCTTGAGCATGATCTCCTGGGGCTCGTATTTACTGCCGTATTGATGCACATGCTCGCGCATCCATCCCAGCACAGTGTCAAATTGACCCCTTGCGATCTCATCAGGTACATTGGGATTGTCTTCCAGCAGCTTATCCCACAGTTGCACCGAAGCGAGGTTGCCAAGGGCATAGGTGGGGAAGTAACCGATCATCCCGCCGCTCCAGTGAATATCTTGCAAAACGCCCCTGGCGTCGTTGGGCGGGGTGATCCCGAGGTATTCCTTCATCTTGCTGTTCCAGATCTCCGGCAAGTCAGCAACATCCATCGTCCCTTCCATCAGGCCGATTTCAATCTCCAGGCGCAGCATGATGTGCAGGTTATAGGTCGCTTCGTCGGCTTCAACGCGGATGAATGTAGGCTCTACCTTATTGATGCCCCGGTAAAAGTCCTCCAAGCTGACCTTGCCCAGGTGGTCAGAGAACAGCATTTGGAACGAGGGATAGAAATACGTCCAAAATTCCTTGCTGCGCCCGATGATATTCTCCCACAAACGGGACTGGGATTCGTGAATAGCCAGCGAGGCCGCGCCATCAAGGGGATGACGCTTATACTTGGCCGGCACGCCCTGACCGTACATGGCATGGCCGGCCTCATGCATTGTGCCAAATAACGCCGAGCCCGCGTCTTCTTTCAGGTAGCGGGTAGTGATGCGCACATCGCCATGACCGAATTCGGTGGTGAAGGGATGCGGCGCCACATCCAGGCGTCCGCGCTGCCAGTCATACCCAAACCGGGTAATCACATGACGGCCAAAGCGTTCCTGATGGTCTTCATTGAAGTGCTGTTTGATAAAGGAATCATCCGGCGGCTCTTTCTCTGCGATTTCCTGTAAAAGTTCCACCTGTTGGGGGCGTAATTCATCAAAGATAGCCTTCACGTCGGCCGTTTTCATCCCTGGCTCAAAATCATCCAGCAAGGGATCGTAAATGTGATCATATGGCTTGAACAGATCGGCATATTGCTTACGCAGGTCAACAAGCTTCTCCAGGTGAGGCTTAAAGATGGAAAAATCAGCCTGTGTTTTGGCTTTGACCCAGGCTTCATGCCCCATGGTTTGTGCCCTGATCGTATCCATCAAAAGGGGCAAAGGCACCTTGACCTGTTTTTCATAGGCCTTTTTGACAACCTTAACCGACCTGGCCGCATCGGTTTCAGCAGTTAAATCGCCCACCTCTGCTTCCAGCTCAGCGATCAACTGGCCAAATTCTTCCGTGGCAAATTTTTCGTGCAGGATTTTGCCCAATGCCGCGGATTGATAGCCGCGTTCCTCTGCGCCACCGGGGGGCATGTAGGTCTGCTGATCCCACCCCAACACAGCCATGATATGTTGCAGGTCGCTAAATTCAGCTACCCGCTCTAACAGTTCTTGCATCTTTGGTGAGTGTGCTGTGTTTTCTGACATGTTTATCTTTTCTTGGTTATGTAGTAATTTTCCGGTTGATAGGATTTCCGATCATACAATCTTCCAGCGCAGCGGTTTTCCGTCCAACGCAGCGACAACCTCTTCAAGGATATCATAGCCCGCTCGCAGCTGAGCTTCCTTGGTTTGGGCGCCGATGTGGGGCGTTCCCACCACTTTGGGGTGCGTGGCTAAAGGATCATCTCCGGCGGGCGGCTCTTTCTCGAACACATCCAACCCAGCCCCAGCCACTTTTCCGCTCTCCAGGCCGGCCAGCAAGGCGCTTTCTTCAATCACGCCTCCGCGGGCTGCGCAAATGATCACCACCCCATCCTTCATCTTTTCGATGGCGGCTGCGTTGATCAGGTAATGTGTGGAGGGAATGTGTGGAATGTGCATGGTGATGATATCGGAGCGTTCCAGCAGCTCATCAAAGCTGACCGATGTCGCCCCAGCAGCTTTAATCTGATCTGCCGGGCGAATCGGGTCATAGGCAATGACCTCCATCCCAAACGCCAGCGCCCGCGCCTCGACCGCCTCGCCAATATTGCCAAAACCGATCACGCCCAGAGTTTTCTGGTAAAGCTCCGTGCCGACCAGTTCCTTCTTCAGCCATTGACCATCCTTCAGTCCAGCATCCGCTTTGGGAATGCCCCGAATCAGGCTCAGCATCAAGCCTAAGGTCAGCTCGGCTACCGAGACTGTGGTGGAGACCGGTGTGTTGACCACAGCCACACCATGGGCTTCGGCGGCTTTCAGGTCGATGTTATCAACACCCACGCCCATCCGGCCTACCACTTTCAGGTTTTCCCCTTTCGCGAGCACTGCCTCGGTGATCTTGGTGCGTCCGCGTACGATGACCGCATCCATTTCAGGGATCACGTCCAACAGGTCCTCTGCTGAGATACCCTTCTTATCGATCAACTCAACTGATGCAAGCAAATCTGGGTCTTTGATGGGTGCTAAGCCATCGGTGAGTAGAATTTTCCACTTCATGATTTGATTTTCTCCATTCTTTGGTCAGGTTTTCGTCACTCGATTATTTTACCGCAATTCACATGGCTGCCTTTGTGAAACAAGATATAACACCCTCAGGCTTCAACCATTCATCGCTAATAACCTTATAAGCGTTTCCTCGCCAGCTCCCTGGCATCACCGCGGCGCACAGTGACCCCCGTCTGGTCCAGGTATTCCAGCACCGCCACGGCGTACTTTCGGCTGGTATCAAATTGATCCCGCAACTCAGCCAGGGTGATGCTGCCATGCTGCTGAATGTGGCTGATCGCCGCCTGGCGCATATCTTCTACCACCCCTGGCAACAACAAGACATCCTCCGCCACACGCACCAGCATTTTCGTGGCGATCATCGCTGTTAGCAGTTCCTCACCCATGCGTTCAACGCTCTGCTTGTAAGAAGGCGGCGCGTAGGGTTGGGCTTCAAACTCACGCAGCAGGTCATCGATGTGCGCTTGCTGTTCCGGGGAAAACACAACCTGGTGCTCGTTCAACCACAGGTCAGCCCCAGATTCAACCAAAATGCCCTCCGCCGCCAGGCCGGCCAGGATACTATCAAACACACCGGGATCCAGCGTCAGGTGCGATTTGAGACGCTCGCGGGGCATTCCCGGCCTTAACGGGAACTGCCGGTGATAATCCGCCATACTGGCCAGGATGTTTTCCCTGATACGGGCAAAACGAACCTGCGGCAAGATCAGGCGGCCAGCCCTTAATGAAATCAGTGCCCCTTGCTCAATGAGTGCCTCCAGTGCCTTGTGGGCCTGGTCATCTTCCAGACCGCTTTGTTCTGCTAAATCACCCGCTGTGCAAGGCCCGATTTTCAACGCGGTTTGAAGCAGGATATCCTCCGGCGTGCCCATCAAGAGCTGTTCTAAGGCATCGAGCCGCTCGGCGTTAAAACGACGGTGACGGCGGGCGGGATGCGGATCGACGACCTGGCCGCCGCCAATTGTGGCTGGGGGTGACGGACGGCGCAGGATGAAGCGGTCGCCCCGCAGGGCAACCACCGGCTTTTGCAGCATGAGCTGCAGAAAGGCTTCACTGCCGGGCGGGCATTCCTGCACCCCTAACACTCGCACCCGGGCCATCACCTCAGCTGCACCCAGGAACAGCTTGACCTCTGCATTATGCTTTAATGGCGCCTCAGCATCCGGCAGGATGGTGCAATACACATCGATCATTTTTGTGGCCTGATAATCCCCGGGGTAGACCAGCACATCACCCCGTTCAACCGCATGCACACTCACACCGCTGATATTAACTGCGGTGCGGCTGCCCGGCTGGGCACTTTGTTCCGATTGTTGATGCGTTTGCAGGCCGCGAATACGCCCCTTGATACCGGATGGCAAGATGAGGACCTCTTCGCCCACCGATAATTGGCCATCCAAGAGCGTGCCGGTCAGGATTGTGCCAAAACCAGGTAGGGTAAAGACCCGGTCCACGGGCAAGCGCGGTCGGCCCAGGTCTGGGCGGTGGGGCTGCCTCTTGAGCACGGCCTGCAGGGCAACCACCAGCTCATCTATCCCCACGCCTGATTTGGCGCTCACCCGCACCAGCGGCGCATGTTCCAGCACGGTCCCTAACAGAGTCTCGTGCAGGTCTGCTTCCACTAAGTCAAGCCATTCGTGGTCTTCTATCAAATCAATTTTAGTCAGGGCAATCATGCCCGCTGGGATTTGCAACAAGTCGATAATGGCCAGGTGTTCCCTGGTTTGCGGCATAACCCCTTCATCAGCCGCCACCACAAACAGCACCGCATCAATGCCCCCCACACCCGCCAGCATATTCTCGATGAAATCGCGATGCCCGGGGACGTCCACGACGCCAATCTCGTTGCCATCCGGCAGCGTGAGCCAGGCAAAGCCCAGCTCAATGCTCATCTCACGGTCTTGCTCTTCCTTGAGCCGATCCGGGTTGATGCCCGTTAACCGGCTGATGAGGGTCGATTTGCCATGGTCCACATGCCCTGCGGTGCCAATAACTTGCACGTCGTTTGCTCCCCGATGGGTTAATCTTTGAAGATCTTTTGATAAGCCTCGATCGATTCACGCAGGGCAATCAATTGCGCCTGCATGAGCTTGATGTCATCCCTACCGACCTGGTCAAGGGTTTCCTGGGTCGTTTTCACCAGGTCTTCCAGGTTCACGATCCGCTTATCAAAGCCCTCCAGATCTCGGTTCATTTCACGGTGCTGTTCATCCTGTGCCAGGGTGTAGTTCGACCAGCGTTTTTGGTCATCTGATTTGAAGGTCGTCCATTCCTGCCGGAAACGGTCTTCATTCAACCGCTGCACCTCGGTGATCTCATTCACCCGGCGGTCGAAGCGTTGGGTCACCTCATCCAGGGTGCTGAGGGATTTCTTAACCGCATTATGGGTTTCATCCAGATCGGTGACCTCGCTTTCCAAATCGCGAGTGACGGTCTCCATCCGCTCAAAGCGCTCAGACCACCCCCTAAAGGTGCGGTCACGTTCCACTTGGGCGATGTTGATCTTTTCAATAAATGCCGTCTGTTCTTCCTGACGCTCCGATTCGGCATCTAACAGTTCTTTGATGCGGATCTCGAGTTTTCGCATGCTATCGCTCAACAAATCCTGCTTACCGCGTGTTTCATCCTGACGTTTGCGAATGGCGGCAATCTCACCCTGCAGGTCTGTTGTCTTTTTTGCTTCCTGGCGTTGGTTTTCCTCAACAACACGCAAAGAGCGCTTGTATTCTTCATCAAACCGGGAAATATTGGTGACCTGGGCCTTCAATTCTTCGATCAACCGCCCCAGGCGGATGTCTTCTTCCTTCCGCTCATCAATAAGATCTGAGGTGTTTTCAAGTGCAGCGATCTTTTTGCGGAGATCGTTGATGTCCAAATTAAAATCCACAATGCGCTGGTTGTTCTTCTCAATTTGGACAAATTTATCAACCGTTGACCCCTTAACATCCTCAATTTGCCGGGATAAATCCGTGCGCAGATTGCTGATTTCAACATCAAACTGATCCACCCGAGCCATCAGGGTATTCAACCTTGATATTTCGCTTTCTAAATCCGCCAAACGCATCCGCAAGGCCGAATTTTCCGTGCTCAGGTTGTCAATTTTATTTTGCAGGCCGGCCAGCACGGTTTTATCGTTGCGACGCTCATTATCGAGCCATTCGATGCGCTGTTCCAGTTTCGACAAACTTAATGTATCATCCATGGTATTCACCTATCATCCTTGGGGTCAAGCTCAAACCCCTGCTTTTTTGGGGTCAAGTGCTCATTTTGCTTAAGCATTATACAAGATAACCGGGTTCTTAGCCTATCTGTATGATGTTACCACACGCAAAAAGCTAAAGCATTCTATTGCAATTGAGGAAATGCGCTCAATAAATTGGTCATCCCCGATGAGAAAAAACCTGGAAAAAGACCTAAGGCAACCAACGCTGCTATCAGGAACAGAACGGGTAAAAAATGGGACACTTTCTCTTCCAGGAACCAAAGCTGGGTATCTTCAATGTCAATCGGTTGAAGCAAATTTATCAACAGTCGAATAGAGAACAAGAATAAGCCCAGGCTGCCAATAAAACTCCACACCCCTAATACCGTTCCCTCAACCACAGCCTGACTGAGTTGAGCAATTTTTACAGGAAAAGATGCCAGGAGGGGCAAACCGGCCACACTCATTTGCGCCAGGATCAAACCCGCAGAGAGTAAGGGCAGCCTGCGCCCATACCCCTGGATCGCATGCACCTCCAGCGACCCACAGCGGTGTTCAAGCCGAGTCAATGTATACCCCCACAGCCAATATCCCAAGGCACGCGCGGGGAACAACATCAACAGCCAATTCAATCCTCCCGATGTTGCCAATCCAATGGCCAAAAGAGAAAAACCAGTTTCTACCAGGACAGAAAACCCAAATGCGCGTTTGAGATGATCCTGTACACCTGTCCAAACGCCGCCAAAGACGATCATCACCACCCCAATGGTGCGGATGATGCTGAAGATCGTTTCGGATGTCCTCAGGAAGGCATAACGGTTAAGAAAATTCAACCCGAAAACCAGGATAGTCGTTGGGAGGATAAACAGCAAATAGCTGACCACGGTCGGGTGTCCTTGCTGACTGACCATCGGCACCCAGCTATGAAAGGGAAACACAGCCAGCCACAAAGCAAAGCCCAGACCGAGGACAATGGCACTTTGACCGATCAAGGGGCTTTCTGGCGGAAGAATGACCACCCCCGTCAACAGCCACCCGGCAATCAAGATGAAGGGCATGGCAATGGTCATCAACCCGAGATAGCGCAATATCCCCCGCTCGCTCCCCGTCCCGGGAGAAGCCAATATCGGCACTGAAACCAAAACGGCTGTCTGGATCAGCAACGCCGCATACAAAAATGGTTCCACGCCCAGCGCGGCCGTCAAACTGGCCGTGATCACCAGGCTGATCGGCCGAAAGCTTGCCGGCACACCAGGCAGATTGCTGCTGAGCAGCCACAACCCTGTTGTGGCGTAAATAAAAGCAATAAAAGGCAGGATGGCAAAGGTCAATGTGATCCGCCGGCCTAAAAAGGCCAAACTCTCCTGAACCAGGATGGTCAGCGGACCCAGGGACAACGTTAAGTTCTCCGGCATGTAAGCCGCCAGTAAAGCCAGCCCAAATGCCGATACACTGGCAATGACCAAACTCAAGATGTGTTTATTGGATAATCCCGCGCAAATCGCTGCCACCAGCAACGGAAACACAACCCAGATGATCGGGGTGCTGAGGGTCATCGCGCTTCCCCTTCCCCGGTTGCTTCGTTGGCCTCGTCTGCATTAACCATCAGGTACACCCCCACCAGCGCCAAACCCAGATTGACAATCACCAGCAAACCCGTCAGCAAGGTGGAAAGCTCCAGTGCCGCGTGAATCACCTCGAAGCCGGTCAAAAAGCTGAGCAGGCTGATGATGACCAGGTAAGGCTTAGAATTCATCCCAAGTTGCATCAGGGACATACCCATCAACATCAAGCCGCCCTGGATAATCATCAGGTCAACTGCAGGAAAGACCGCCTCATGTAAGGCTGGCGCCAGGATAAAAATCAGCAGTACAACCAGCAATCCTGCCAAACCTCTGAAAAACAGATTGGAAGGTACCTCTGTGCTGGTTGCATGCGACTTTTGGCGTAAGCAGGTGAAGGCGATGGCAGCAGTCGCCATCCACCCGGTGATCAACTTAACAATCGCTAACTCAATCGGCCATGAGAGCATCACCAACACAAAAGCAGCCAGGTATTGCACACCCAAGCCGGCCGCATTGACCCGCCAATCCCTGAAGACCAAATTGATCATAGCCGCCATCACGATCACCACGAAGGCCAGCAGGGTTAGGTGAGGCATTTTAATTGACCCCCGTACCTGAAAATAACGCAATCAGCAGTACCAATATCAGCGCTGTCCACAGGATACCGCCCTCACCCTCCAAAATCGAGGAGAATAACTTTAATATTTTGCCCAGAAAATATAAGAGTTGCCAAACTACCCGATAAAGCCAATCCAAACGGAAGATGGGCTCAACACGGGGGAGGACCCAGTCTGAGACGATCCGAAGCTTACTGCTGGAGGGCAGCTGAAAATAAGGTGCGCTGACGCCAAAGCGGCGAATAAGGAGCAATATAGCCACAATCAGGGCGTTGCTCATCAATGCCAGCCACCACACACCCAAGGTAAGGGCACCCGGCCATCCAACCAAACCCAGAGCAACCATCGACTGGATGATCAAGATCAGACCCAGTGGGTAAACGAGGCGCGCCCAGGATTCAAGCGCACCAGGTTCGCCGCCAGGTTTCAACGCCTGCTCCAGGTAACCCAACACCATAAACCCATGGGCAACGATCAGTAAAAAGGTCCACACAGTGAAACCATTCCCAACCAGACCCGCCCACCCTGAGGCAGCCGGGGTAAAAGGCAGCCCCGATATTCCGATCAGACCTAACAAGAGCAAAAAGTTGATCCGCTGGATGCGCGGGTAATACAAAAATAATAAGCTGCCAGGCAAGATCAGGGCCATTCCCCAGGGAATGCTGGAGAGTGATACCCCATTGAGTACCGAAGCAACGGCCAAACTGGCCCAGGCAACGAGCCAATACGGGCGGCCTTCCACCTCATCCACTGCCGAAAGCCACCGAGAGGCAGCATAAAGCGCAGCCATAGTTAACAAGGCCATCATCAAAGGCAGCCAGGGCTGCAGCTCAGGCGTAATGAGGTCAGCCGGTAGTCGCGCCAGCAGGCTGAGGCTGGCCGCAACCGGGGTCATGCGGATGATATTTCCAGCGCCCCGTCGTAAAACTGGCTCCTGTAAAAAGGGCATATTGAGAGGAAAGACGCCCAGACGTAATCCTGCCGCCACCAAAAAGATAAATCCCGCGCTGGTGGGAATCTGTGACAGGTCAAAATCACCCCCAAAAGCCCAGCCCTGCATCGTACCAAAAAATAATAACAGGATTGAAGCCATGCGCACACCATAAGAGACAATCATGCGCAGGTTAAAGCGGGCTGTCTCCTGCAAACGCAGCAGGTGAAAGAGCTCAAGCACATCGATCAGCACCCAGGCCATCATCATCGTCAGGCTCGTGCCAGATTGGATCGCAAACAACCCTAAGGCTGTGACCACCAGGCTGGCAGACCAGGCGCGTGGAGTGCTGTCATAACGGGTGCGGGCTGCATCCGTGAAAACCATCGCCAGTAAAATGGTGACCAACGCCAGGCTATAGGGCCAGGACTGATAATCCAGCAACAGGGAAAAGTGCCCGGTCAGGTAAAGCTCCGGTGCATGCCAGGCGCCCAAGTTAAAAATCGTGGGCAACTGCAGCCGCGAATAAAAAATCACCAACCAGGCGACAAAACCCGTCACAGATGCAATCAACCAGCTTGAGCCAAACTTTGGATAGGTCAGATCCAAAACAAAAATGGCTAAAGAACCCAGCAGCAGAAGTCCGACGGGCAGGAGAATTAACATCGCCAACAAGACCTAATCATTACAGAAGCTCACCCTCGTTACGGCTTAGAAAGCGTCCTCCCCCGGGCTTGCCAAACCAGTTTTCACCGTCAACGATCTTTTCACCTCGCAGAAACACCATCACAGGGAAACCCTTTAACTGCCAGCCTTCATAGAGGTTATAATCCGTGCGGTGCTGGGCAACACCTGCGCCATAAGAAACCATCTTGTTGGGGTCCCACAGGGCAATATCCGCATCCCCGCCGGGCACCAGGGCACCCTTCTTCGGGTAAAGCCCAAAGATCTTGGCAGGATTGGTGCAATGCATTGCCACAAACTGGTTGGGGGTCATCCGCCCTGTACCCACACCCTCTGTCCAGATGATTGGCATACGGTCGCCCAGGCCGGGCAGTCCGTTGGGGATTTTGGTGAAATCATCCCGTCCCAGTTCCTTGCCCGGAATTGCGACGGGCTCACCCTCATACATAATGGGGGTGGTGCCATCGTAGAAGAAAGGACAATGATCCGTGGCCATCACCTGGATGGTCCGGTCCTCTATGCCCTCCCACAGCCTGGCATTATCAGCAGGCTTACGCATGGGCGGCGAACAAATCCATTTCGCGCCATCTTCCCTGCGCAGGTCATCCTCAGTGAAGAACAGGTACTGCGGGCACGTTTCTCCCATCATTTTCAGGCCGTGCGCCTGGGCATAAGCCAGCTGATCCACCTCGCCAGCCGTATTCATGTGCACCAGGTAAAGGGGTGCATCCCCGGCCTGCGCAGCCAGCGCAGCCGCGCGCAATGAGGCTTCAACCGTACCCCAGGCAGGCCGGGTCTTAGCATGGAAATATGGGGCGGTATTGCCTGCAGCCAAAGCCTCATCCACCAGGATATCGATAATGTCACCGTTCTCCGCATGCACCAGGGTCAGAATGCCGGCTGCATGCGCCAGGCGCATCACCCGGAAGATCTCGCCATCTGAAAGGCGTAAACGGTTATTGTAGGCGGTAAACACCTTCAGGCTGGTGATCCCCAAATCAGGCAGCGAGAAGATCTCTTTGGCTACAGCCTGGTTAAAACGGGTGATGTTCATATGAAAGCCATAATCAACAGATGCTTTGGGGTCCGCTTTGGCTCGCCAGCGGTCAATATTCTCTGCCAGCGTGCCCTCGTCCTGGGGCACAAAGTCGATCACTGTGGTCGTGCCCCCAAAGGCAGCCGCCTTACCGCCGGTGTAATGATCGTCCGAAGAGATCGTGTTGAACATCGGCAGGTCCAGGTGAACATGCGGGTCAACACCGCCGGGCAGCACCAATAAACCGTCTGCATCAATCACCTCAGCGTTGGGATGGGTCAGGTCTTGCCCGATCAGGCTGATTTGCTCACCTTCCACCAGGATATCCGCCTTAAAAGTCTCACTGGCGGTGATCAAGGTACCGTTCTTAATTATTATTGCCATAGCATTCACTCCCAATACGATTATTAATATTTCAGGGTTCAGATATGATTTTAGCAGATTAACCCCCAAAAGAAAAAGTCTTGTGAGCATGCAGCATGGAAAATCAACCAAATTCTCGCCAGGCTGTTGACATTTATTTATTGTGTGGTATGATCCTTGATGTAGTGAAGCTGTTTTGGTAAAGGTAACAACCGTCCAGACTTGCGGAGACTGGCCGGTTTTTTTATCGATACCTGAATAAACGAGCTTACACATTAACACTTTTTAGTAACACACAAAGGAAATATTTAGCATGTCAGAAAAAGAAATTGGAACCGTAAAATGGTTCAACGACGCAAAAGGTTATGGTTTTATCGCACGAGAGTCAGGCGATGACGTATTTGTTCATCATACTGCCATCATGGGATCAGGCTTCAAATCCTTGCGTGAAGAACAACAGGTTGAGTTCTCCGTGGAACAGGGCCCCAAAGGCCTGCAAGCTGTAGACGTACAACCCCTGTAGCCTAAGGGCATCTCTATAATAAAATTCCGGCCAGGTTTCCGCAAACTGGCCGGTTTTGCTTTTAATAAGCCAGATGTGGGGGAACTAACTGCTGGTGATCTTCCCTAAAAGTGCCAGGATGGCCGGATCGAGCAGGGATTCGGGCAGCTCCTGCGCCTGGTATTCATGGGATGTGAGGGCGCGCTCACGCAATGTATGCCAAAGCACTTCGCGGGCATCTTGCGACTTAATCACCAAATCGTTGATGGTCTGGGCACCCAGAAACATCTCACCCGTGGTGTAAAAAAAGGTGATCCGCTTCCAATCCCCGGCAGGGATGGGCTGTGCCAGGCGCTGCAACGGGCCAATTTGCAGTTTAAAGTACTCCTCGTGAGCCCGAGGATGGTCTGGCTCATCACGCAGCAGGTCACGCCGGCTGGTCAGCTCATGGCCGAGGATCTCTGCCACATAAGCAATTTGCCAGCGCTCTGTATCCCCAAAGGTTTTCGTCTGGTAGAAGGCCAGGTAGTCCACCGAGATGACCTTGGGCGCGTTTTTCAGGGGGATGCGGTACCAGCCAAACAGCCGCGCAATGTCAAAATCTCGCAGGCTGGGCATTATGGCCACCAAAATTAAAGCGGTTTCGGGCAGAAAGGCATTCATGGGCTCCCCTTTGCGTGGGACGGTAAAGAAAATTTTATCATGTATGGTGAATAGTGAGTTGTCCCACTCCGCTTCCGCCTCGGGGATTTCATGAATAGTGAGTAGTCCAAACCCACTGTGCACCAGCGATTTTGGTAATTGTTATTTTGATAATTGGTTATCATTCTTGTCTTGTGCTACACGCCCTCTCTTCGATCCTAATTATTTGCCGTGTACCTAATTCCAAATACCTACTACCAAATAACAAAGCACTATTCACTACTGACTACCCACCCTTCTTCCGTTTTGGCAGCGGCAATAACCGCCGCGTTGCCTCCAAATAGGCGGGATACCCCCGTTTATAGGTAGCCAGGTGCCTTTCTGCCAGGGGAATACTGATGAAGAGGAACAAGGCGGTGTTGGCCAGCGCGCCAACCCCCAAGAACCACAGCTCAGGGTACACGGCGAGCATCACCAGGTACACGCCCCACCAGACGATGATCTCGCCCAGGTAATTTGGATGGCGTGAATGGCGCCAAAGGCCGCTGCGCAGCAATTCCGAGCGGTCCTGCCGCTGCCGGCGAAAGGTTTGCATCTGATGGTCTGCCACCAATTCCAGGAGCGCTCCGCCCACAATCATCATCAATCCCGCAATCACGCCGAAGTTCAGGCCGCCCCCGCGCACCAGGTAAAAGAAACCCGGCAGCAAGCACGCGTAAACAATCAATGTGGGCATGACCTGGATGCCCAGCAGGTTAACCAACACAAAAAAGCGCCCGCTCTTTTCTTGCAGCAGGTCATAACGCCAATCTTGTTTGTGCAAGCCGTGGAAGGTGATCATCCAATTGACAGATAGCCGGGCACCCCAAAAAGCAATCGCCAACACCAGCAAGATCGACCCCCAATTAGGTTCACCTAAAAAGATCAGCGTAAGACCCAAAATGATCGGCGGCTGGACACTCCAATAGGGGTCATACACCGAGGCATTATTGAGCAGCTGGCTCAAGACCCAAATCAAAAATGTCGCTGCCAGGTCTGCAATCAGGAGCGAGAGCCATAAAGCCGTCGGGAGGGCCTGGAAGATATAAATACCCAGTAACGCTGCCGCGATATAACACAAGGTAATGATCAGAAAGCTTTGAAATCGGTTTGTTTTTTCCATGGTGTGGCAATTCTAACATAAATCAACCCAGGATCGCGGTTTTACACAACGATTTGTCTGCAGCACAGTCACACAAAAAACAGGGTGTGTCAAATTTAGACACACCCTGCTTGTGATTGCGTTTATGATTTTCCTAGTAGGTTGCACACAGCCGATGTACACCCTATTCACAATTCACGGTTCACAATTCACAAATAAAATTACAGCAGCCCCGCTTTGGCATTAAATTCTTCGATCATGGCGTCAATCTCGGGAATCTGGGCCTGGAGTTCAGTC
>JBLRWR010000037.1:0-13585 GCA_047921135.1 Candidatus Brevefilum sp. | reverse complement strand
GTGTGTTGGGCGTTCTGCCAGCCGCCTTACTGGCTGTGGTTTCAGGTTTATTGCTGGCGTATTTAGATACACATAACATCTTTACCCCGTTGGTGTTAATGAGCGTGGCGATAATTTTTAGCTGGTGTGTCCGCCAGCGATACCGAACAGCTCTGTTCAAATGGCTTCGCTTGCCGTTGGTGGCAGCCCTTGCCAGTTGGTTGGCTAATGGGCCATTGGTTTTCATGACGCTGGTGTTAAGCGCTGCTGGTACCACCGCTGCCCGGGTTGGCTTGGCGATTGAACGTTTCCCTGTTGTGATGTTTGCGTTGGGCGGGATGGTGTTAATCGGCGGTGCGGTCAGCATGATTATTCAGGCCATTACTCAGAAACGGTGGGGGAGGAAAACGCCTTTACAGCCTGCGCCTGGCGAAATTGATTTCAGATATCGCCTGTTTGGTTTGGCAACGCCGATTTTTATTATCCTGCTGGCTGGGGTGTTGGGAGTCACCTGGTCGATTGCACAGAAGCATGCCAGGAGGGGGATGCTAAACCAGTTGACAGACACAACCAGGATTGCAGCAGAGAGTTTGGGGCTATTTATTGAAACCGGTGACAGCTTGATACGGGAGTTGGCGATTGCGCCCGAAGTGAATTCAGGGGTAAGCGACAGCTTATCTGAATTTCTGGTCGATGCATTGGAAAAACCGCCATTCTTTGATTCAATTGCGATTTTAAATGATGAGGGCGGATTTGTTGCTGGTGCGCCAAATGAAGCATCTTTAGCGGTTTTTCAATACTTTGACCTGGCCCAATTATCACAACAAAATGTACCGCAGTTCTTTTTAGTTGGCGCTGGTGATGACACGCGGGAAGGTCTGTTGGTGTTTTGGGCTGGTGTGGGTAACCAACCCGGAAATGACCAGGGGATTATGTGTGCGTTGACAGCACTGGACGAGAATCGCTACGCCCAGCCATTTATGGCTGCAGTTGACGCCTTGGCTGGACAGGGGGGGAGTGTAGATGTGGTGGGCAGTGATGGTACGGTTTACTTCCATCGCGGAACCGATGTAAGCGTGGAATACATCGCCGCTGGCAATCTTTCCACGGCCACATTTTTTCAAAGCAAATCAGCGGATGGCCAGGCCCTGGCGCATTTTTATCAGCCTGTTGAAGGTGCTGGCTGGGGTATTTCTGTCACACTGCCAACCCTTGCCATCCAGGAAATGGCCTGGGAATTGACCCGTACCAACCTGCTGATTGCGTCCGGTCTGTTGGTGGTAATTTTCTTTGGCGTATGGATTGGGTCAGCGCCGATCGTTAATGAGATGCAATCGATCACAAAAGCCATTAGCGCGGTTGTGGCATGTGATGAAAAACTTAAACAAACGAGAAAGCGTTCAAGCAAAATGGGAGGCTACTTCGAGGACGCCCTTGAGCAGATGCTCGCCGCCCAAAAGGCTCGCTTTAACCGGCAAGATAAATTATTATCTGTGAGCGGAAAGGTGGCCGGTCAAATAAATTTGGGCGAGTCACTGCACATGATTCTGTCTGCTGCACTGGTTGAGGACGTTTGTTCAGCCAGAATAATGCTTTCGCAACCGGGTTTGGAGGATTTACCTGAGACGTCTGAGAAACGCTTTGGCAAAGGTCAATATACACAGCGTTTATCTGCTCTGGATGGGGCGGTGGAGCGACGAGCCATAAAGACAGGTTTATCGGTTTTAAATGCGAATGAGATCGTGCAGAATCTTCCCCTTATGGGCGATATGCCTGAATTGGCTTCCGTGGCTATTGTTCCGCTGAAATGGAAAGATGTCCGTTTGGGCGTGTTTTGGATTGCGTTAGCAGAACAGGCTGCCCTTGATGATGAAGGATTGAATTATTTTGTTGAGCTGGCACGCATGGCCAGTTTGGCGATTATCAATGCAAAGACCTCCCAGGATTCTCAGTTTTCATTCGCACTCATGGCGACTGTATTGGATGCATTGCCCGAATCGGTGATTATCACTGACCAAAAGGGTCAGATTCTGTTGGTCAATACCAAAGCAGAGCAACTTTTAGGCATAAAAACTGAGCAGTTGGGTGGGAAAACACTGTCTATGCTTTTCACGCCTGGTGAAATAATTAAACTTGGCCTGGAAGCAAATCAAAAACTCAACGTCAAAGAGGTTTCGTTAAGGGATGGTCGCTCATACGAACTGATTTCCAATCCTGTCCAAGTTAGCCCTCACCAGCTCGGGATGGTAATGATCTTTAGGGATTTAACCCAGCAACGCAAGGCAGATGACCTGAAAACGGAAATTGTCACCACAGTCAGCCACGAACTGCGCTCGCCATTGACGTTGATCCTGGGTTATGCAAAAATCTTGCGTCTGACAGGAAATTTGAATGAACAGCAGGATGAATACATCGGCAATATGATTGACGGCCTGGAGGAGATGAAGGGACTGGTCCAAAAATTGCTTGATATTGGCCGCCTGGAGGGGGGAGATCCGCTTGAATTGACCCAATTCAGTGTGGAACAAGTCACCCACAAAGTGGTGGAAAGCCTCGAGGCACAAGCGAGACAAAAAAATATCGACCTGGTGGTCAACCTACCTGAAGATCCGCTGATTGTTGAAGGGGATCAGACTTTTGTGGGGCAAGCGTTGAAAAATTTGCTCGAAAATGCGATTAAGTTTTCGAAAATGGGGGGTGAAGTCAGGGTGAGTGCCTGGCAAGAGGATGAGCAAGTTGTGTTTGCTTTCGAGGATAAGGGCATTGGTATTGCGCCCCTGGATCAACGCAATTTGTTCAAGAAATTTTCTCGCATCAATAGTCAGGCGGGGATGGACTTTCAGGGCAGCGGTTTGGGCCTGGCCATTGTGAAGTCTATAGCAGAGCGGCATGGCGGCGCAGTACGGGTAGAAAGCCAATTGGGTAGAGGCAGCATATTTTATTTCGAGATTCCGCGCAAACAAACCCCTTAAAGGCCACGAATTTCAAAACTCCTCCCTGAAAAATTTGACAAAATGTATA
The DNA here is from genome assembly GCA_047921135.1 of Candidatus Brevefilum sp. Taxonomy (GTDB): domain Bacteria; phylum Chloroflexota; class Anaerolineae; order Anaerolineales; family Anaerolineaceae; genus Brevifilum. The sequence continues at coordinate 10,585 of JBLRWR010000037.1, read as the reverse complement.
TAAATTTGCTATAATTATAGTTTGCATGTATTGGACTAATATTCCATGGTTAAAGTAGAATGCCTGAGAAGCGCAAGCTCTCTCTAGGTTTTTCTCGCGTTAATTAAAGTTTGTTTTGGTTACAGGAGGTTCCTCATGGAAACAAAGGGATTAAAAGCGCTGCGAATCGGACTAGCATCTCCTGAGGTTATTCGCAGTTGGTCTTATGGTGAAGTTCTTAAGCCAGAGACGATCAACTATCGGCGGTTACGTCCTGAAAAGGACGGTTTATTTTGTGAGGCGATCTTTGGCCCCACACGCGATTATCAGTGCTATTGTGGAAAGTATAAAAATCCCCGCTATAAAGGGATAGTTTGCGACAAGTGCAATGTTGAGGTGACCCGATCTGCCGTAAGGCGTGAGCGCATGGGCCATATCGACCTGGCTGCACCTGTGGCGCATATCTGGTACACCCGACGGATTCCTTCGTTTTTGGGGCTGTTGTTGAACATCTCCCGCCGGAACTTGGATCGGGTATTGTATTTTGCGCAGTATATCGTCACTTATGTGGACGAAGATGCGCGCCAGAAAGCGCTCAAGCGCCTGGATGATGAGATCAGCCTGTCTGAACGAGAGCTGGGGGACAAAATCAACGCGCAAATCGTTGAGGAAAAGAAAGCCCGAGACAAAGCCCTGAAAGAAAAGGATGCTGAGGCTGAACAGCTCAAGGAGCGATACGATGAGCAAATCGGTAAGCGTATCGACCCGGTCATTAAGGAAGGCCAGCGATTAGAAAGTGAAATCCAGACCCGGATGGGAAAGAAGATCCGCAAAGCGATTGAGTTTAACGCGCTGGATAAAGAGCAACTGATTGTTGAGGTGGGGGATGAAGTCACCTCTGCTCACCTGAGTGAGGTGCAGACGATTGTTAAAGAAATGATTGAAGATCTGGAAACAGACCTTAAAGAACAGCGTGATCATGAGCTTGAGCACCTGTTATTAGAAAAAGAGCAGATCAAAGCCGCCTCTGACTCAAAAATGGAGGTGCTTCGCAATACCTTGCTGGATCAGGCTGAGGAAAGCCAGACTGAATCTGCCCGATTACGGGATGAGTTGTACGAACTGGAGCCATTTACCTTCTTGAGTGAGGCCCGCTATCGAGACCTGAAATCCCGTTGGGGACAGGTTTTCCGGGCGGACATGGGCGCTGAGGCGTTTTTTGACATTCTCAAGCGCATTGATCTGGATGCGATGGCTGAAGAGTTGTGGGAGGAAATCCGCACCACACGCAGCAAGCAAAAACGTAAAAAAGCGACCCGTCGTTTGAGTATCGTCGAGTCGTTTCGCCGTTCCAGCAATAAGCCGGAATGGATTATCATGACCGTTTTACCTGTCATCCCCCCGGATTTGCGGCCAATGGTGCAACTGGATGGCGGTCGTTTTGCAACCTCGGATTTGAATGACCTTTATCGCCGCGTGATCAACCGCAATAACCGCTTGAAGCGCTTGTTGGAATTAGGCGCGCCAGATGTGATCGTGCGCAATGAAAAGCGCATGCTTCAGGAATCTGTCGATAGCTTGATTGATAATTCCCAGCGCGGCAAAGCCCTTTCGCGGCGCGGACGGCGCGAATTACGTTCGCTCAGTGATATGCTCAAAGGCAAAAAGGGTCGTTTTCGCCGCAACCTGTTGGGTAAGCGGGTGGATTATTCCGGCCGCTCGGTGATTGTGGTTGGGCCTTATCTGCAATTGCATCAGTGTGGTTTGCCCAAATCCATGGCTTTGGAGCTGTACCGCCCCTTTGTGATCTCTCGTTTGGTATCGCAGGAATATGCAGCCAACATTAAAGGCGCCCGCCGGTTTATTGAACGGAACCGCCCCGAAGTGTGGGAGACGTTGGAAGAGGTAATTAAAGAGCGGCCGGTGCTCCTGAACCGTGCGCCTACGCTGCACCGTTTGGGTATCCAGGCGTTTGAACCCATCCTGATTGAGGGTAATGCAATCCAATTGCATCCCCTGGTGACCACCGCCTTTAACGCTGACTTTGATGGCGACCAGATGGCGGTGCATGTACCGCTTTCTGATAAAGCTGTCACAGAAGCACGTGAACTGATGCTGGCGACGAAAAACCTGCTCAAACCCGCCAATGGCGAGCCGATCATCAGCCCATCCAAGGATATGGTGTTGGGCGTTTATTACCTCACCCAGATCCTTGATCAGGAACACAGAGGTGACGGCCGCATTTTCGCTAATATTGAAGAAACGATCATGGCTTATGACCTGGGCCAGGTTGAAGTCCACGCCCGCATTAAGCTGTTGACCGAAACCTGGTATGACGATGAGCACAACCGCCTGGCAGAACCCGTGAAAAGAGTAGTCGACACCACGGTTGGACGGGTGATCTTCAACAACGCCCTCACGGAGCGAATGCGCTTTTATAACCAGGTGTTGGACAAAGGCGGTGTGAAGGACCTGGTTGCGGAAGTGTATGAGATTTGCGGCCAGGAGGAAACCTGCCTAATCGCCGATCGGATCAAAGAGATTGGTTTTATGTATGCAACCCGCTCTGGTTCAACGATTGCGATTGCCGATATCACCGTGCCGGCTAAAAAGAAAGAAATCGTCCAGGCTGCGCAAGAATCTGTGGATATCATCAGCCGAGATTTTCGACGCGGTCTGCTGACTGAGCAAGAACGGGATGAAAAGACGATTGAGGTTTGGCAGAAAACCACGGATCAAGTTTCCAATGCGGTCAGAGACTCCCTTGACCCCACAGGAGACCTGACAACCATGGCGATTTCAGGCGCCAGTAAGGGCGGTTTCAATTCGATCGCCCAGTTAGCAGGTATGCGTGGTTTGATGGCTGATCCTGCTGGACGCATCATTCCCATGCCCATCCGCTCAAATTTCCGAGAAGGCTTGACGGCACTGGAGTACTTCATCTCCACGCATGGCGCCCGTAAAGGTTTGGCCGACACGGCGCTGCGCACGGCCGATGCGGGCTATCTGACCCGACGCCTGGTGGATGTTGCCCAGGACATCATAGTGAACGAGGAAGAGTGCGGCACCCATAACGGGATTTGGATTAATGCGGATGATGATATCGCTGGGCAAAGCTTGGCGGAGCGGCTATTCGGCCGGGTGTTGGCTGACCGGGTGATTGACCCCACAACGGGTGAGATCCTGTTCAACCCCAATGACTTGCTCACTCACGAACGGGTTAAGAAAATTATCAGCCTCGATATTCCATCTGTGAAGGTGCGCTCGCCATTAACCTGTGAAATGGTGCACGGGATTTGCGCCAACTGTTATGGCGTGGATCTTGGGCGGGGTGACATGGTCAAGCTGGGTTCGACGGTGGGCATCATCGCCGCACAATCTATTGGTGAGCCGGGTACTCAGCTCACGCTGAGGACGTTTCACACTGGTGGTGTGGCCGCTGGCGGAGATATCACCACGGGTCTTCCCCGTGTGGAAGAGCTATTTGAAGCCCGCAAGGCCCCTAAAGGCGAGGCAGAAATTGCACGAATTGCCGGTACAGCGCATATTATCCATTCAGAAAAGTATACCGATCAACGTATCGTGCGGGTTGACCACAGTGAAATCGTATCGGATGAATATGACATCCCCGAAGATTGGACAATAGTTGTCAGCGAAGAGGATGTTGTTGAGATGGGCACCACCCTGGCAACGCAGGATGAGGCGATCATCAAAGCCCAACATAACGGGCGCGTGCGCATTGAAGAGCGCAAGGTGATTGTCTCTTATGAGGTGAAGGAATCGGAAGAATATGAGATTCCCACGACATCACGCGTCATCATCCAGGAAGGTGACAAAATTGAGGCGGGCCAACCGCTAACCGAAGGTTCATTAAACCCCCACACTATCCTGAGGATCAAAGGGCGCGATGCCTGCCAGCAATACTTGATGAGCGAAATTCAGCAGGTTTACCGGACACAGGGTCAGAACATCAATGATAAGCATTTTGAGGTGATTATCAATAAGATGCTGGGCAAGGTACAGATCATACGGTCTGGCGATTCAGCATATTTACCCCAGGATTTGGTCAACCGGCTTGAAATCCGACGTGTAAACGAAGATCTGGCTGCTCAAGGTAAACGGCCGGCACGCTACATCGAGATCTTGTTGGGCATTACCAAAGCCGCTTTAGAGACGGATTCGTTCCTTTCGGCTTCATCATTCCAGCACACGATTAAAGTCCTTTCGGCAGCAGCAGTTTCTTCTCGAGAAGACCCGCTGTACGGCCTAAAAGAAAATATCATGATCGGAAAGCTGATCCCAGCAGGCACTGGTTTCACCCCGGGGCAGTTCTCCAGTGAAACCCCGGGTGAGCATGATGGGAATGTGGATCTGGAAGGCCGTGTGTTTGACCTGTTTGATGATGAAATTGATAATGAATTGTACATTGATGACGAAGATGAAATTGACGAAATCGATGATGCAGATGAAATTGATGATGTAGATGAACTCGATGATGCAGATGAAATTGATGATGTAGATGAAATCGATGAAGACATCCTTGAAGAAGTTGAGGATGAGATTGAGGAAGTCGACGAGCTGGACGAATTGGATGATTTGGACGAAGAGAAGCTTGATAGCATCGAAGATTAACACCACCGATTAAATCGCGTTTTTCTGATAAAATAAAAATCCCGGGCCAAAACCGGGATTTTTTATGATATAATGAAACAAATGTTCTTTAGCCAATTTGGATGACCAAAAAGAACATCAAATGTGATCGAAGGAGCGATGATGGATTTAGGTACAGTACGCTCAATAAATATCAATGATGAGATGCAGCAATCCTATCTCGATTATGCGATGAGTGTGATTGTTTCACGTGCCTTACCCGACGCCCGGGATGGCTTGAAGCCTGTACAACGAAGGATTTTGTACGCGATGTACGATATGGGCTTGCGGCCGGGGACGCCCCACAAAAAGTCTGCCAGGATTGTTGGCGAGGTATTGGGAAAGTATCACCCCCATGGCGATATGGCAGTTTATGATGCCATGGCCCGGCTGGCGCAAGATTTCTCACAGCGGTATATGCTGGTAGAAGGGCAGGGCAACTTTGGCAGCGTAGATGGTGATCCGCCTGCGGCTATGCGCTATACGGAAGCACGGTTGACCCCAATTTCAATGGATATTCTGCAGCAACTGGGCATGGATACCGTTGATTTTTCGGAAAACTTTGATGGTACTTTGCAGGAACCGAGGGTTTTACCTTCGTCGATCCCGAACTTATTGGTCAACGGTGCTTCTGGTATCGCGGTGGCCATGGCTACCAATGTGCCCCCCCATAATTTGGGCGAAATTGTAGATGCCCTGGTGATGATGCTGGAAAATTGGTCGAAAATTGATGATATCGGTGTTGAAGACCTGATGCAGTTTATCAAGGGACCTGATTTTCCCACCGGTGGATTGATCATCACGGATGACCGCACAGAAACCTTGGCCCAGGCCTATGGAAGCGGAAAAGGCCGTGTGCACATGCGAGCCCGGGTGTTATTGGAGGAGATGAGCCGGGGTAGAAAGCGCATTATTGTGACTGAGTTGCCCTACATGACCAATAAGGCCTCATTGATTGAAAAGATTGCTGAATTTGTGCGTGATGGGGCTTTGGATGGCATCAGCGACCTGCGGGACGAATCGGACCGGCAGGGGATGCGCATTGTGATCGAGCTGAACAAATCGGCAGACCCTGATGTAATTTTGAAGACCCTCTACAAGCGCACAACCATGCAAGGGACCTTTGGCATTAATATTTTGGCATTGGTCAATGGGCAGCCGCAAAAACTCAACCTGAAACAAGCCTTGAAGGTGTTTGTGGATCACCGCCTGGAGGTTGTGAAGCGGCGCAGTGAGTATGAACTGCGGAAGGCTAAGGAACGCCTTCACATCCTGGATGCTTACCTGATTGCCCTGGAGAACCTGGACGAGGTCATTGAAACGATCAGGCGCTCACAACGGGTTGAAACGGCACGCACTAACCTGATGCGCAAGTTCAACCTTGACGAAATCCAGGCTCAGGCAATCCTGGATATGCCCTTGCGACGATTAGCCGCCTTAGAACGCAGGAAAATCGAGGATGAGCATAAGGATGTTACCAAGCGGATCAGAGAATTGAAGAGCTTGCTGCGCTCGCCGAAAAAGATGCGTGAGGTGGTGATCGATGAATTGAAGGATGTTCGTGAACGCTATGCGGATACCCGTCGAACTCAGATCATCCAGATGGAGGAAGGTGAGACGGCAGCCGACCGTCTGACGACCACGGATATGATGCCCGAAAAGATCGTGTGGGTGGCGGTCTCGAGGGATAACCGCATCGCCCGGTCCAATGAGGATAAGACCTTCAGGCAGTGGGGGATCGATGCACCCAGGATGGTGCTGCGGACAACTACCCATCACACGCTTTACCTTGTTGCAGAGGATGGTGAAGCCGCTGCGCTCTCCGTGCAGGCCTTGCCCGTCGCCGATGATCCTGATAAGGGTGTAAAGGTGCACGGAATCACGGCGCTGGATTCAAGCCATCGTTTGAAGCTTATCTTTTCTGCTCCGGCAAAACTTTCTGAAGATGATGGTTATGTGGTCAGTGTGAGCCAACAGGGCATGGTCAAACGGTCTGTACTTAGCGAACTCCCTGGCCCCTCAGCCAATACGTTCACTTTGGTGAAAATCAACCCGGGTGACGAACTGAACACACTCATATTTACGAAGGGAAACCAGGATATACTCTTAGCCACGAAACTTGGTATGGGCATTCGTTTCAACGAGGAAGAGGCACGAGCCATGGGTTTGGTCGCAGCAGGTGTGAATGGGATCAAGTTGCGCGGGCGGGACGAGGTCATTGGCGGGGGCAATGCCTCGCAGCGGGGTGAAATTCTTTTGGTAACCAATCGGGGTCGGGCAAAACGGATTGAACCTGAGCAATTTCCCCAGCAGGGCAGGTATGGCTACGGGGTGATCTCGTGGAAACTGCCTGACGATGAGCGCATCGTAGGGGCCATGATTGGTTTGCTGACCTCGAATGGCGTGCTGCATTTCAAAGAAGCTGCCAGCCGCCTGGTGCGTGTGACGGATGCCCCAAGCTGTAACCGAACACAGCGCGGGGATGTGATTATCGATGTCAAAAAGGGTGATGAGATCCTGGAGATGACGATCCCGCTGGACGCAGTCTCAGCAGTGGGATAACAGATCTCAGTTTGGCTTGCGTAGGTTTAAATCGGATTGACAAATGAATAGTGATAGCGGATGCTATCATCAATCACGCCGATGGTATCGCGCCCTTCAACAACTTCACCTTGCCGGTTTTTGCCCTGCCAGTGAAAATTGTGGGTGTTCCGCTCTGTACTCTCATTAAGCAGTTCAAAGGGATGGCCTGCAAATGCATTCATCAATTGTGCGATCCACTCGCGAATCGCTGGCTTACCGAGGATGGCATGTCCGGGGCGGATGTGGACAGCTTTGTCGTGGTAGAATTTGAGGACTTCATCTGGGTCGTTGCCGTTAAGAGCTGCGAAGTATTTTTTCACAAAACTGCTTGTTTCGGCTGGTGAATCGTATGCGTAATCGCGAACCAGGTTCCAGAAGCTGGGCAGATCTCGCCGGCAGCCTTCCCAATACCAGAAATTCACCGCTGGCAGCTTAAGCTGCTGAGCAACCTGCATAAACTCGATCACTTCACTTTCTTGGGGAACCCACCCATGTTCTTTGAAGGTTGGCCCGGTAGGGATGATCGGCCTGAAGGGTCTGATCCGGCTGTATTCGTTGATGCACCGCTGCAATTGCGCCCCTGCCGTGTTTGTGGACTTCATCCAATAGACCTGCGGCATGTTATAGTCGCAGCGCTCTAAAAATTGTGTGAATGGAAAACTGGCATGATAAGAGGGAAACCGATACGAGCTAAGGGCAATGGGCATACCGCCCAGGTTACTCCGTAATCTGTTCATGAACCGGCTGGCTGCGGCAGCTTTATTGGGTTGTTTGAATTCGTGTTCGGCATTGACCACAAATCCATCCACGCCCAACTCGGTCGCACGCTTGACGGCGATACCTGCTTCTTGATCAGGGTAATTCCCATAGATATAATGCCATCCCCATACCGCTATGTTTTGCGCCTGAAGTTTCTTGATCACAGGACGGGCATAATCAAAGCCGGTTTCCAGGTCAATGTTATAGGGAAAGGCGCCGTCGGCGATTTTTACCAGAACGTGGGTTAACCTGGATTCCCTCGCCAGGGCAGCGATGCGGTCCGGATCGCCCTTCTCGCAGTATTTGACCATCCAAATAAAATACCCTTTACCCTTAAGAATCATGTCGTTTATCCTTGTCCGTCTTCAGGTTCTGACCCTGCCAGGCCCAAATCTTCTGCAATACCGTGCATGGCTTCGATCACATTGGCCACATGCTCCCAAAGGGGAACGCCTAATTCAGCAGCGCCTTGTTCGATCTCTTCACGGTTTGCCCCGGCCGCAAAAGATTTATCCTTCCATTTTTTCTTCACGGATTTGGGTTTGAGGTCATACAATGCCCGTGAAGGCCTGACCAAGGCAACAGCCGTGATTAGCCCGGTGACCTCATCACAGGCAAACAGGGCTTTTTCCATCAGGCTCTCCCGTGGTATGCCGGTGTGGGAGGCATGGCTGAGCACCGCCCGGATGATATCTTCAGGAACGTCATATTCATGCAGGATTGGTTCGCCTGCCATGGGATGTTCCTCCATGGTGGGGTGAATCTCCCAATCAAAGTCGTGGAGCAGGGCAGTCACAGCCCATTTTTCTTCGTCCTGACCATATTTTCGAGCGTAAAAACGCATGGCCGCCTCAACCGCCAGCATGTGCTTGATGAGGTTGGGGTTTTTAATAAATTTGTGTACAATCACTAAAGCTTGGTCTCTGTTCATGGTCTGTTCCTTAAAGTGCAATATTGATGCCAGATCAGGCATTGAGCGGCTAGCTTCTAAGCTTGTTGAATTTAGGGGAAGATCGGTTCTGGGCTGCCCAGGATCGGTTCGGGTTGACTGATATAAAGATCCCAAAAGGCAACTGTGGAGGCCAGGATTTCCCGTGTCCACCAGAAGATGTAGCCCTGGCGGTTGTAATTGGCATCATCCGCTGCGACACCTGATGCATCGACCCCAAAGGCATTGCACAAAAACAAGGCTCTGGGGAGGTGAAAGGCCTGGGTGACGACGATGAGCTGGTCAACGCCAAATATAGCCTGGGCACGGAAACAGCTGTCATAGGTGCGCCTGCCGGCATAGTCCAGGACGATATCTTCTTCCGGGACCCCCAAAGAGAGGGCATAAGTTTGCATTGCACCCGGTTCGTTGTAAAATTGTGATGTATTATCCCCGCTCATCAAGAGCTTGTCGACCTTGCCCGAAAAATAAAGGCTGACTGCCATTTCCACCCGGTCTCGCAGGACGACACCTGGAGATCCATCCCGGTTGAGACCTGCGCCCAATACAAGCGCGACAGGCGCTTCAGGCGCATTTTCTGCCAAATGGGTTATAGGCCGGCCGTGGATTAACATCGCCGCCCTCAGTATTCCAACGAGGAAGAAGCCGGTAAGAAGGGCGTAGAGGATGATGTGCGTAAGAACCCGGAGGAAGTTTTTGAGCGTGTTCATTGCTGGGGGGTTTCGTATAGTATAGTCGGAAAATTCAATGCCAAGGGGATGATGACAGCACGAAACGGGTTGTAAACGCTATCTTGTGCTGAGCGCATGGCTTCGACTTGATAATCTAACGCTGTGCTGATCAGGTTTAATCCATCGGGGGTGTCTGCAATGCGTAATACAGCTTCCTCAAGACGAAACCGGATAAAGGTTGGCAGAGAAGGCGAAGCGGACAAATTCATGTTGGGGATGATGCCATCGGATTGCCAGATGGTGGTGATTTGTTCCCGGGCATCTGGCAGGTTCAACAAAATATCGCTGGCGGTGAATGGGTCACCTGTCAGGGCGTAGGTGACGCCAAAATCGCATATTCCCCGGATATATAGGGCCCGGATGACCGCATTGTAACTGTAGACGAAAACGGGGTCGAGGGTGGGCGTGCTGGCGTTGGCCAGTAAGCCCGTCGGGACGAAATTCCCCGGGATCGATTGGGGGTCTAAAAAACAGGGGCGGGTGCCTGAAAATTGCTGCAGAGCATCTAAGAACTCACCCATATTCTCGCCCGTCTCGGGGTTGAAGTATGACCTGAACCCGCTGTTGTTATTGGCGATAAGCTGGACACCATGACCATACACTCCCAAATGGTTGGTCATCAACATGACTTCAGCCGCCCCTTCACCGTTCAAAAACAGATATTCAAGAGGCCTTAACCAGAACAGGTCAAGCTCATCGTTGAGGATGGCTTGAGAAAGGGATTGAAAATCGGGGTAAAAAAAGGCTTCCATCACGTAACCGGTTTCTCGCCCTATCAGACCAGCAAGGTCCTCTGCTGCTAAGTCAGCATTGTTGGTCTCCTGAAGGATGAAACCCACGGTGATGGGGTTGCCCGTGCTGCCCAAAGGCGGCAGGGTAGGCGTGGCCGTTGGTCTGGGGGTGGGGGTTTGAGTGGGGGTTGGAGACTGCTCAG
>JBLRWR010000036.1:0-13636 GCA_047921135.1 Candidatus Brevefilum sp. | reverse complement strand
GGGTCATTGTAGATGCCCACAAATTCCAATGTTTTGACAGCCGGAATATTGTAGGAATTGGCCAATGCAGATCTCACTGTGACAGGCCCATGAAATCTACCATCATAATTCACCGGTTTGTAGACCGGGCCGGTGTCAAAGGGGTCTGTTGACGGGGGAAATTCTGTGGGCACATCCCAAATTAATGTCGCTGGTGTCCAACCGCGTTCAAAGGCAGCCGCATAGGTGAGGGGTTTGATGGCGGAACCCGGCTGGCGGGTTTGCGACAGGACCATATTGACCTGGCCTGAAATGGCGTCATTATTAAAATCCGCCGATCCGACCATCGCCAAAATCTCGCCTGTATTGGGGTCCATCGCCACCAGCGCGCCATTGGTAGCGTTATGATCCACCAAGGCGGCCACCTGGCTGGCTACAATGCGCTGCCCTTCATCCTGAAGTGTGGGGTCCAGCGTGGTATACACGGTAAACCCGCTGCGATAGATGGTTTGCGGGTCAAACTGCTCTTCCAGCAGCGACCGGACGTACACCACCCAATGGGGGTAGCGCATGCTAAAGGACAGCTCAGGAAACTGGTAATTTTCAAGGTCAATCCCGGCCTGGGTAGCTTCGGGATACGACACACACACCGGCGGTCTTCCCGAGCCAATTTCAATACAGTTTCTCTCCCGGCTCAACTCATACATCAAAACCAGCACCGAGCGCTGCCGATAAAGCGTGGCGTCACGGTTGTTATAAATATCATACACCGATGGCGCCTGGGGCAGGCCTGCTAAAAATGAGGACTGCCACAAATTGAGCGAGCCGGCATCACTGCTAAAGTAGGTTTCAGCAGCGGCCTGGACGCCATAGGCCATATTGCCATAATAGTTTTCATTCAAATACAGCTCGAGGATCTCTTCTTTTGAATACTGGTTGGTGATCTCGTATGCCAACACGATTTCACGTGCTTTGCGCTCATAGGATTGGTCGTAGCGTTCCGTCGGGTCAAGCAGCAGGGCGCGGGCCAACTGTTGGGTGATGGTCGACGCGCCGGATTGAATCTCACCGGCGGTGTAGTTCTGCCACAGCGCACGGCTCATGGCCAGTAAATCAAAGCCCGGGTGATTGTAAAAATCCTTGTCCTCGGTTGCAAGAGTGGCTGCGATCAAAGCCGGCGAGATATCCTCTATCCGGACATATGTCCGCCTGCCCGCGCTGGGATCGAGGATCTCGTACAGCACATTCCCTTCCCTGTCCAGGATGCGAGTGGTTTCAAATTGCGCAGCCCGCTCCCTCAATTCTGAGACGTCAGGGAGCGATGATTTAATCCGAAAATACTGGTAAATGCCAAACGACCCTGCGATCAATACAGCCAATATCAATAGAAACACAAAGACCAAAAAGAAACGCAGCATACGCTGGCCAAAAGTTTTCTTCTTGCCTGGTTTTTGGGGACGGGTTGTCTCGGACGGGCGCCGTCCCTGGCGCTGGCTGGGTTGGGGTGGCTGTGCTGGTTTCTGGGTTGTGCTGGCGCGTTGGTACGCGGCCGGCGTCACCCGGGTGGCGCCCTGGTCAACTTCGCTGACGTGCCGGGGCAGGCTCGACCGACTGGGCGTCCAATCCGAAGGAACATTCGTAGGCGGTATCGTGGGGATATCATCCGTATGCCGGGGCGGTCTGGGCCCTCGGGTGGCATCAGATGCATCTGCTCGGCGATCCACGGGGATCGCGCGCGTGCCCTTATCCGCTTGCGAAGGGGATCTGGCCGGGGTTACCCGCGTTTCAGCACCAGGCTCTGTCAGCCGCTCCGGAGGGATAGCCCGGGTATCCATATCGCTTTCCGGGCTGAGGTGGACCGGTTGGGTATCCTCTTCGTCCAGCGCGTCGATCGGGGTAAAGGGTGCATCACCCCACCACTCCACCGACCCGCTATCCCCCTCATCCGCTGAGCGGGGTTCATCAAGCATGTCTTGCTCGCCGTCGATATCCACTTCAGCAACCCACTCAGTTCCTTCCGCCTCATCGCCAGATGGCGTGGCGCTTTCATCTCCGAAATCCTGGCTTTCTTCACCCGCTTCGGATGATTCAACCTTGATCTCTTGTGTATCCTCTTCCAGCGGGGAATCGGCAGGGGAATGGTTCTCCACTTCAGGTTCTTCGGCCGGGAATTCGATGTTTTCGTTGGGACGATCGTTGTTTTCAGGCATAATTTTATTTTAGCATCACTGATTTTGAAAAAATAGACGCTGAGCCAGTCCTTTCCGTTCCATGTGGGCAGAATAATGGGCTGTTAACTTAGATTATACGCAATCTTATCTTAAATTGGAACCTCATTCCCGGGAGGCTGCATAACATCAACCCGATCACCCGTGGCCTCAATAAAGGTGTCCTCAACGGTCAACAAGGAACCCATAGGCCCAGCCCAACATACTACACCCATTTGTTCAAACCAATGGTCTCAACAAGTCCCGCACAAAAGCAACCTATTCATTGGTAAAATAAGGGCATGGAACCTTTGGCTGTTGACAGAGACGGTCCACAAGCCTTTATCCTGGCGCCTGATGGTACCTTTTCGGTCTATGATCCGGAGAACGACCACATTTGGGGCTTGCGGTTTGATGCCCCTGAGCCCTGCCCCTTCCAACTGCATACCACCTATCAATTGCGTGCCCGTTCGATGCGCGTGTTTCCCAATCTCATCACCGGGGGCCTCAGGCCAACCAAACCCGAAGACTTCATCCAGCCCCCTACAGTCACCGCTTATACGCCTGGTACCCTCCACGTTGAGTACTGCTATCGCCACAACATCCAGGTCCAATTCATCGCCTTCATCCCCCAACCAGACGCGCTGCTGGGCGCAATCCGGGTCAAGAATACCGGTGACCAATCCCAATCCTTCACCCTCGAAATGGCCGCAGTCCTGATCCCTATGGCGGAAGGCAATCCCACCCATCCGGAGACGGTTGGTCGCCACCATATCCTCTCTGGCAAGGCCGAAGAGCTCTACCAGGTGTTATTCATGAGCGGCGGGCCAACCGGGACCAACAACCCCTACCCGGCGCTACAACTTCCGCTGACCCTGGCGCCTGGGCAATCGGGTGAGGCCCAGTGGGCCCTGGCCACAAAAACCAGTCAGGCCAGCGCCTACGACGCGGCCCGCCGTTGGATGGCGCAGGACTGGTATCGGGAGATGCAAATCCAGACAAAAGCTCACGAAAAGCATATGGTTTTCATCAAAACCGGGCAACCCGACTGGGATACTACCTTTCATCTCGCCCAGGTCAACGCCCTCACGCACCTGATCAATCCCAATCCGGATAAACCGCAGCCAACCTTCATCCGGTCCCGCTTACCGGATCAACCCATGCGGTCTCAGACCAGACAAAATGACCTTTCTGATCTGACCCTGCTGGACAGCCTTCACCTGGCACAGGTGCTCCTGCCCGCGCATGCAGACCGGCTCACCAGGCTGGTTGAAACTTACATCGCCCGGGTAGACCAACATGGCTTTTTACCCTCTGGGGCCTTTGGAGGAAAAGGCAATGGAAGTATCCAAGAACCCCCGCTGCTGGCTAACCTGTGCCTGATGCTGTTTGAGACCCACGGCAATCTTGCCTTTTTAAAACAAGCCTTCCCCAACCTGCAGCGCTATTTTGAGACGGGCTGGTTGGCGCCTGGCCAGCATAATCATTTACCCACCTGGAACACACCCACTCAGCTGCAGCTCGACTCCGGTCTGTTCAATTTTGATATCTGGGAGGAGACGGGGCAAGGCCTGGATATCCGCACCGCAGAAAGCCCCGCCATGGCCGCCATGCTTTACAGGGAGGCCAAGGCGATGAAAAAAATTGCTCACATCCTGGGCGATCGCACAGCCCGACAGCATTACGGTAAATGGGAGAAAAAATTTCAAGAAAAATTGCATTCCCTTTGGAATGAAGCTGGAAATTTTTACAGTTACCAGGACATTGAAACCCATCAATCCCCCCCGCGTGATCTATATTTCCCCGGACGCATCCAGCCTGAGCTGAGCATCGCCAAGGTGTTCACCCAACCCCAACGCCTGCAAATTTACCTCACCACCCAAACCGAACACCCCCAGGCTTTTGAAGTGCGCCTTGAAGGCCAGAATAAGCTTGGCGAGCCAATCTGCGAGCTGATTCTGCCCCGGGATGTGCGTTGGGTGGCAAATTGCGCCCACTTCACCACCCGGGAGGTGTTTTCTACCTTAGATGCCGTTTATTTTTCGGGTTTCAGCACCAAAGACCGCTTCCTGATCAAAACCGCCGATTATTCCCAGGCGGATCTTACCTGCCTGCTCCCGATCTGGTCAGGCGGCATCCACAAAGACCACCTGGCGGCCTTACTCGCGTTCTTAACCAATGAGGAAACGATTGACGCACACGCCGGCATCCCGGAGACCTGGCGCTGCAGCCATCTCTTGCCGGAGGGGTTGCGCACACCCATCAACATCCTGTGGAACACACTCATCATCGAAGGCCTGACCAGAGAAGGCTGTTCTGCAGAATCAGCGACCCTGTTCACCCACCTAATGTCCACCATCCTGCGCGGCCTGCATGATTTCAACGGATTCTACCCAGCCTTTGATCACAATTCCGGGCTGCCCATCGGCGGGGCGAATGCCATCACTGGCCTGGCCCCCATGAGAGTATGCCTGAAAATTGCCGGCATCCAACTGCTCAGCCCCGACCAGGTGGTTGTGTGGGGGAAAAATCCCTTCCCATGGCCAATTGAGGTGCGCTGGCAAGGTCTGTGGCTGCATAAAGAAGGGGCACAAACGACCATCACCTTCCCGGATGGCACTCGCTACCACAGCCGGGCGGTTAAACCCCGGGTTGTACGAAGCGGAAAAAATCGAGGGCGTCCATGACCTCACGCACAATCACAGGATGGGTATTGCTCACCTTCCTGAGTGGCCTCGCCCTGGGGGCGTGCCAGGGCAGGACCCCGGAACCCACACCCAGCGCCACCCTCACCACAACACCGACCCGTACTGCCTCCCTCACACCATCCCCCACCGCCACCGCAACACCGACCATCACGCCCACGCCAGCCCCAAGCGACACCCCCGCCCCCACACCCACCGAAACCATGACCTGGGATGACCAGGGGCTATCCCTGACCCCAATCCCGCGCTTTAACGAGATCATCACCGCCGACAACGTGACCCGGGTAGAGCCGATCGCCGTATGGGGCAATGGAAAGGCCAATACACTCGCCCTCTCGCCGGATAACGAAATCCTTGCGGTAGGTACGGGCATTGGTGTATATCTATACGAAAGCCTTAATTTTCTGTTCATCACCACCCTGCCCACACCTTACCCGGTCCAATCGATTGCCTTTGCCCCCAATCAGCTGTTCCTCGCCCTCGGTCAAGCCGAGGGCCGCATCGACATCTTCGATCTCAACACCCTGGCGCTGATCAACCGTCTGGTGGTTCCCAATGTCAATCTTTCCAGCCCCCATGAGGTCGGAGTGCACTTCTCTGCCGATGGCAGGCACCTGGCCAGCGTGATCACCACCGAAAGCAGCCTGTACATCAATCGCTGGGAGACCGCATCCTGGCGGCTGGTAACCGCCTTCACCATTCCCAATGGGCTGGCAGCCTACATCAACACCAGCGCCAACCTGCTCGGTGTCATCGATGGGGAAAACTTAACCCTCCAATCTCTGGCAGCTGCCCAAGAAACGGCCGTGGTTCCCCTGCCAGCCTCCGAACCAATTGAATTTTGGGAGACCATCCCCATACTGACCGGACAGGTCGTGCCGTCTTCTGACGGGGACTTTGTGATCGCCAATAACGGCATCTCGGTGCTGCGCTGGAACCTGGTTGAGGAGACCGTGCCCTTCCGCCTGGACCAATACCCGGCAGTTCTATCTGACCCCTGCTACCAGGCGCCTAACACCTGCCGTAATGTGCGGGGGAATTTCTCCTGGATTTGTGAAACCGGCACCATCACCCCACCGGTTGAGACCATCCGCCTGACCCCGGATAATGCTGCCGTGCTCATCTCGCTGAATGCAAATCGGGCAGAACTGCGCCAGGCCAACACCGGGGCCCTCATGTGGGCAATCGACAGCCATTTTTCCGAAGTGAGGTTCTCCACACGGTTAGATTTCTTCATGGGGATCAAAGCAGATGGCACCATTGAAAAACGAGCCCTCAGTGATGGGGGCTTGTTAGACACCCTCAACCTGCATCCCAGCCAGCTTGCTGCCCTGGCATTTTCACCTGATGGCGGCGTATTGGCTGTGGGGTATAGCGATGGCTGGGTGCGGGTCTACAGCGCCATCAACGGCGATCTGCTCGGCGTGCTGGATGGTTCAGCAACGGCTCTGCAGTTTTCGCTCGATGGCAGCCTGCTGGCAGCCGGTCTGGCCGATGGCGCCGTGCGTATCTTCGAATTGGGTGAGGGACGTTATCAAGACCTTCTCAATGGGCACTTGGCGGCCGTTACGGACTTAGCCTTCACCAGTAATGGCAGCACGCTGCTGACGGGCAGCGACGATTGCACAATTAGCACTTGGGACATAGACGGACGTTCTCGGCGCACAAACCGCATCCCTGGGGGTCCGGACCCTTTCCAGATCGTCTCGGTGGCGGATGCCAATCAACGCCAGTATGTTCTTGCCAGGGGGAATGGCATTTTCCAAATAAGTGACACACAAACTGCCCACCTATTTTCACCTCCCACAACAGGTTTTGCGGATATGGCCCTCTCTCCAAACGGACGCCTTCTGGCCGGGGCCGGCCCCAGCGCCTGGTTCATCCCGATCCCTGGGGTTAACCTGCTGCCCGGACCGCAGGAACTGGCTCCAACCATCAGCAGTCAGGCGGAGGCCATCGCTTTCACCCCGAATGGCAGCGTATTCATGGCTGCCTCAGCAGAGGGCTTGGCGTTCTGGTCAGTGCCTGCAGGTGAGCAGCTTAGTTTCCTGTCCTTTCCGGTGGCCAGATCCGGCAGCGATGGACCCATCGACCTGACCGTCTCACCCGATGGCTCATTGATCGGCCTCGCAAAAGCGGATGGATTGATTCATATCTACGCCGTCCGCCAGGCAAACGGCCAATAATTTTGTTTTTACCAACTTCATCTCTTATAATTAAAACCAAGAGTCATCATTCAATGAAAGGACACTTATTATGTCAGAAAGAGTTGTGGTCTACCAGGATAAAAGCTTTCGCACGGATTTTCGAGCTGCCGACCCGAGTGAAGACGATCCTACCGATCTCCAACCCGTGATGCATCTGCACAACCTCACACCCTACGGCATGCTTCTGGCCAGCGTAGCCTCTTGCACCGCGATCGTGGTCAATTCCTATGCCAGGAATCATGGCATTCCGCTTAAAGGCATCTCTGTAGATGCTGCTTACGAGCGCGTGTTTGCGGATGATTGTGACGATTGTGATCCGGAAAACGAGTATGAGGAAGTCATCCAAGAGCAGGTCGATTTTGAGGGTGACCTGGATGATGCCCAGCTCAAACGCCTGCACCAGGTGGCCAAAGCCTGTTCGGTCAGACGCATGCTGGAAAAAGGTATCCGTGTGGTTACGGATTAATCGGTCTGGCTTAACAAAGGAGCAACGATGAAACCTGATGAAATCAAAAGGGCCAGCGGGGCATTGATGACGGACCAATACCAGTTGACCATGGCACAGCTTTATTTCCGGATGGGCCTGCATGAGACCATGGCGCAATTCGATCATTTCTACCGCAGTAACCCGGATTATGGCGTTCATAAAGCGGGGTATTGCGTCAACGCCGGTCTTGAATCCATCCTCGACTGGCTGGATCAAGCCGTCTTTGGCGAAGCAGAGATTGAATACCTCCGCTCGCAAAGAAGCGCCACAGGCGGGCAGCTATTCGGCGATGACTTTTTAAGGTGGCTGGGGCATGATTTTGACGCCAAAGCGATCAACTTGTTTGCCATGCCGGAGGGGCGCGTTGTCCATCCCAATGCGCCCATCCATGTCGTAGAAGGCCCCCTGGCGATCGGCCAGATCATCGAAACCGGCCTGTTGAACACCGCCAATTACCAGATCCTGATCGCCACCAAAGCCGCTCGCATCAAGCAAAGCACCCGCGGCCAGGTGTTGATGGAGTTTGGGCTGCGCCGGGCGCAAAGCCTGGGCGCCATTGCCGGAACGCGTGCCGCACTGATCGGCGGGGCAGACTTTTCCTCCAATGTAGGCGCATCCCATGCCTTCGGCTTCCCGCCCAAGGGCACCCACGCCCACAGCATGGTGCAGGTCTTTATGGGGCTGGGTGAAGGGGAACTGGCTGCATTCAGGGCTTATGCGGATATTTACCCGGACGACTGCATGCTGCTGGTAGACACCATCGACACGCTGCAGTCCGGCGTGCCCAACGCCATCCGCGTCTTTGAAGAACTCAGGCGCAAAGGTCACCGGCCGGTCGGCATCCGCCTCGATTCCGGCGATTTAGCTCACCTGAGCATTCTGGCGGCGAAAATGCTCAATGACGCCGGGTTCCCTGATGTTTCCATTGTGCTCTCAAATGACCTCGATGAGCTGGTTATTTGGCAGATCCTCACCCAAATTCAAGAAGAGGCCGAGCGCTACGGCGTCGATCCAGATAAGCTCATCAAACGCCTGGTTTATGGCGTGGGAACCCACCTGATCACCTCCACCGGGGATCCCGCCCTGGATGGCGTCTATAAATTGGTGGCGATCTGCCAGGATAGTAAATGGATACCCACGCTGAAGATCTCTGAAAATGTGGATAAAACCCTCAACCCGGGCAATAAGCGTGTCTGGCGGGTGTACGACCAGCGTGGAAAAGCCACTGCCGACCTGATTGCACTCCAAGGGGAAGACATCCTCAACCAATCTCCCCTGGAACTGCGCCATCCCTCCATGGCGACCAAACGCCGCTCGCTGTCCCACGAGGAGATCGCTCACGTTGAGAAATTGCTGGTGCCCGTCATCCTGGATGGCGAAACGGTTTACGAATCCCCCACCATTGAAAAAATGCGCGAAACTCGCCAGAATGACATCGACCATCTCGACCCTGGCGTCCTGCGGATCATGAATCCGCATATCTACCATGTGTCCCTCTCCGCCAAACTCTGGGACTTAAAACAATCCCTGATCAAAAAAACCAGGGATAAAAATTCAATCTGAGAGGAATTTGAACCTTAATCAAAAGGAACGGCGCTGATAAAACGCCGTTCCTTTTGTTATTTTTAGCTGTTATTTAGTGCCTTCTGCCGCTGATCAGGTTCAACACAGCCACAAACAGCGCACCGCCAATGATCGACCAGATCACCGGGAAGTTCTGGCCTTGAATATTGATTTGGAACAACAAGGGCAAGTTCAGCGAGGTGGCAATCCACCAACCCACAATCGCGCCGATAAAACCCACTGCGATTGAAACCAGGCAGCCGCCCCTTGTAAAACCGACCAATGCCTGCGCGATCGACCCGCTTACAGCCGCAATCAACAACAAAATCAAAATTCCACCAAAGGTCATAGCGAATACCTCCTGTATCTCGTGTCTCCGTAGATTAATTTTACCCGCTATTCCCTCACGTCCCGGGCGTTCCCCAGGTGAGAGGTGAACCAGTATTTCTCCCCAGATTCTAACCCCAGCAGCACCCACTGCAGTTCAATCGCCTGGGCATAAAAGCGCGCCCGGCCGATGATGTCGGGCCAGTCCGGGTAAGTTTTCGCCAGCCTGCCAACCAGGGATTCGCCGTAATAATTCAGCAAGCTCCCCAGGTCTGTGGCCGGGTCGCCCAACCCCGCCACCCCAAAATCGATCACGGCCGTCAGGCGGTTTTGGTCCGGGTCGTAAAGGATGTGGTAAGGCGCCAAATCGCCGTGCACCAGCGCCGGGGTAAACTCAAAGAAGTCCGGCTGGGTCAATGCCGGCTCAAACAAGTCCTCCACCCACTCAATCTGGTGCGAAAGCAATAGCGGATAGACCTGATCAACCACCCGGTCGTGGATTTCAAGCCAGGTCTCCCGGGTAACGGGCGCATAGCTGTGCAGCACCTCCCAATTTAAATGACTGGTATCCACATGATGTAAGGCCGAGAGGAACTCGCCCAGTTGATCGGCAAAGGCTACCTTACCAGGCTCGTCAACGGCGGACCATGCCTGGCGGATAAAGTGCTCCCCGACCAGGTGCTGATAGACGATCACGCCTTCAGCTCGTTTGACCGGCTGAGGGATCGCCAGGGGCAGTTTTGGCCCTAAAAAGACCATCAAGCGGTCCTCATTGGCCATTAATTCCTTCGCCCAGTCTGATTTTGAAAACCGAAACACCCACTCATTGTTAACGATCAAAACATCATTGACCAGCCCCTCCTGGTGGAGCTCGTAGGCAGAAATCTCCAGGTCAGGCATGACGCTATGGATTTGTGCATGCCAGTAAGCATCTTCTTCAGGCATAAGTTCCTCCAATCCTTACCTCTGTTATAGCGGATTTTAGGTAAATAAATCAAGTCTATTAAGGGAGGGTTTCGATAAACGCGTTATTCTATTTTATTGTTGAGGGGTAAAAGGGCACGGCTTTTCAGAGTAATCTCTGGGCTGCACGCCGTGCCCCTGATTAAACCTGAATATGGGGTAAACACCCCTTGAAAATTTGAATGCTATTTGATCCTCGGCAAAATCACCCTGTGGACAAGCAAGATCAGCCCGGTCAGGCCAAAGGCTGCCCCGAAGACCCATAACGAACTGCCGATCTGGTTCATCAGGGTCGGGTCAATCAGCATCACAATCGCCAGGGCCAACATTAATATGCCGCCCAACAGCTTCAGGATACGGCCATATTTCTCTTCCATCTTCGATTTACGCAGCGTGAACACCGCCACCAAGAAGATGCCCATTTCATCCAGCTGGTAGATCAGCATGTAAACCAGCAAAAAGCCCAAAAAAGCCAGCCCGGTCACTTCGTGGTAAGCAAGTAAATTTGTCCACACCATCGGGAAACCCGCCGTGCAAGAGAATTCCACCAGGGATACACCAGCCGCCATGACGACCGTTGCGCTGATCAATCCCCAGATATTCTCCTCAGCGTCCATAATCCGGCGGATGCCTTTATAAATGCCCGGTTTCTGCTTATCACTGATGGTGAAGGATATGCCTTCTTTGTACCAGAAATAATCCTTGATGTTCACCAGCGCAAAGACCAGCGCGATCAACGCGACAACCAATTGGATCCAGCCCACATATCCAATGAAAGTAAACACGGTGAACAATCCACCGATGAACAGGGCATAGATGAAGGCCGTCACCGTGATGAACACAAAACCAATGATCAGCACCTTCTTGCGCGAGCGTGTGTTTAAGGTGATCGCCAGCAGCATCGAAAGCACCCAAATTGAGCAGGGATTGAACCCGTCCACAAATGAAATCAACAACGTGCTAAAAAGCAGGGATTGATCTGCCAGGTTGATCTGCCCGATCAGCGGCAAGGTGATCGAGAACGCGCTTTCATCTACCAGTCCGATTTCCTCATCAGGCAGAACCTCGCCATCCACAGGTTCACCCGGGCCGAGGTCATCCGCCAACCCAAACTCCCGTAAGATGGCCCTGCCCTCATCGACACACGGAGTGGCCAGGCATTGCTGGATCTTTCGATCCATTTCTACCTGAATCGTATCGTTATAGCCTACCCAATAATGAGTGCCGATAAAGATGGTGGGGACATACTGGGGCTCAAACTTAAACCTATCAGCAAAGGCGAAAAACAGCTCACGATGTTCAGGATCTTTGACAACATCAAACTCATGGATCACAATGCGCGGCTCTTGAGCAGCCAACGCTTGTAAATGCGCCATCGCCTGGGCACAGTAGGGACAGCCTTCCCGCTCAAAAACGTACACATTCACCACGGGTTGCTCTGCAAAGACTGATAAAACATCGCTGAAACCCAACAAAACCGTCAGGATGGCTAATAACAACAGGACGTGGGGTAAAAAACGTTTAATCATCATAAGTAAGTGTACTCCTCACCCAGCGATTATAATACAAGATCAAGATCATCGCAGGCTAATCCGCACCCAATCAAATGCTGACACCAGTGTTTATTGGGGCGGCATTGCTACCCCCGCTGGTCAATAAATGCAATCATCCCTGATTATGGAACGAGTACAATAAGTACATGACATTTTCAACCAGGAGTAAATAGAATGTCCTTCACTGTGTTTGTCACCCGCCATCTGACCCAGCCCGCCGAGGAAAAGCTGAACACCTTTTGCCAGGCAGAATATTGGCCTCATCAAACGCCGCCGCCCTACCCGGTTCTGCTGGAAAAGACCCGCAAGGTGGACGGCTTGATCTGCCTGCTGACGGACACCATCGATGCCCAATTGATCAACCAGGCAAAACACCTCAAGGTCATCAGCCAGGTCGCCGTTGGTGTGGACAACATCGACCTGGCGGCTGCTGCGGCGCACGGCATCCCCGTCGGGCACACGCCCGACTTGCTGACCGACGCCACCGCCGACCTGGCTTTCGCCCTGATCCTGGCGGCAGCCCGCCGCCTGCGAGAAGCCATCGACTATGCTCGCTCTGGGCAATGGAAAACCTGGGGGCTGACCACCCTGCTGGGCGAATCCGTCTCTGGCGCTACCCTGGGGATCGTCGGCCTGGGGCGCATTGGGCAAGCCGTCGCCCGCCGGGCCAGGGGCTTCGACATGGACATCCTGTACACCGACACCTCACGACACCCTGGGTTGGAACAGGAACTCGGTGCCTCCCGGGCACCGCTCGAGCAACTTCTGGAAAATGCCGATATCATCAGCCTGCACGTCCCACTAACCGAGGCCACCCGGGGCATGATCGGCGCTGAACAGCTCCAGCGGATGAAGCCGCACGCTATCCTGGTCAACGCTGCACGCGGCGCGGTAATCGATACCGATGCCCTGGTAGATGCACTCACATCCAACCAGATCGGGTACGCTGCCCTGGATGTGACCAGCCCCGAGCCCTTGCCCCCCTCGCACCCCCTTTACCAGCTCCCCAACGCCATCATCGTCCCCCACATCGGCAGCGCCACCCGCACCGCCCGCAATCAAATGTCCCTGCTGGCGGTCGACAACCTCATCGCCGGGTTACAGGGTAAACCACTCCCCAAAGCGATCCGCCCACCAGAAAAATAGCGCAATTGAACAATAGAATAATTGTAATATAATGAATTG
The DNA here is from genome assembly GCA_047921135.1 of Candidatus Brevefilum sp. Classification (GTDB taxonomy): domain Bacteria; phylum Chloroflexota; class Anaerolineae; order Anaerolineales; family Anaerolineaceae; genus Brevifilum. The sequence continues at coordinate 460 of JBLRWR010000036.1, read as the reverse complement.
TTCAGACAGGAGCCATAAGCCACAGGAAACCAAACGCCATGCAATTAACCCGTGATCACAAACCCAACCCCCAACGCGAAAGCGCTTTTCGGACCGCACTGATCATCACATTACTGGCGAACCTCGTCCTGGTCGTGGGCAAGGGTTTGGCCACCTATTTTACCGGCAGTATTGCCCTGTATGCCGATACTGCCAACTCGCTCTCTGACGTGATCTATTCAATAGCCTTGGTGGTCGCTTTAAAATTAGTGCTCCAACCTCCGGACCTATCCCACCCCCAGGGGCATGCCCGCTTTGAACCGCTGGTCGGGTTGCTGGTGGCATTGATGATGGCCATTGCCGGCTATGAGGCGCTGCGGTCCTCAATCGAAAGGTTCATCGCCGGAGGTTCTGCGATCGATCCCGGGTTGCCTACCCTGGTACTGTTGGCCAGCGCAGCCATTAAAGCCGGTATGTACTT
>JBLRWR010000035.1:0-13651 GCA_047921135.1 Candidatus Brevefilum sp. | reverse complement strand
CGAGCATGGCCCGGTAAAGGTCGTTACCGAGGTCGTAATGACGCTGTGCCACCTCTGGCGAGCGGGTGAGCGATTGGCGGTTGAACAGCTTGGCGCGCAACACATGCCAGGCCAGGCGGAAGTTCTTCTCCACCTTTTCACGTAAATTTGCCCGTAAGGCCCGGTCAATCAAGGCATCAACGGCATCACAATCCCACCAGCCGTCCATGTAGGCTTCGCCCAACCCCAGAGAAGCATCCCTCAGGATCCGGTCGTATAACCGGTCATCATGTACCTGGATGTCCCAGGGTCGATGGCCGTTGACGGAAACATCTGCGGTTCCAAGTAATTCTCGCACAATTTTCTCGGATTTTTCCAAAGGGCTCCTTTCTTGGTATGGTTGCTATATCTTTTACAACACGATCGACAATTAAAGGTAATGATTAATCTTGATTATATAGCACCTAAGTCATGTTTTTCAACAACAGGGTCACTGTTCAGCCGAAGGGGAAGTCTGATCAGTGAGACATATACGTTGATAACGCTGTTTTAAACCTCATACTTAGGCGTTAGCTTGACACGTGTTTTAATATCATATTACAATATATGTGTCAACTATTGTTTTTCTGACCTGCAAGCGAGTATTTGGTGGGGTCTGGCCACGCAGAAGATATAGCAACATCATTCCTTCAATCACAAACCCAGCTGTCGAGACATCATCACAAGACCCAAGTTAGGCAATCTGGAAGGCTTAAAGAAAAGCGTTACTGATGGGTGATTATGTGGTCTTATCGATCCAAGTATTAGGAGGTTTTGCGATACAAGCCGATGGTGAGGAAATCACTGGCTTTGAGCGGCCCAATTTGCAGCGGTTGCTGGTTTATCTCCTTATGAACCACGGGCAGCCGGTTAATCGTGCTCATCTGGCGTTCACCTTTTGGAGAGACAGCACTGAGGCGCAAGCCCTGGCCAACCTTAGGAACCTGTGGTATCACTTGCGGCGAACACTGCCGAACTCACATAAATTCATCAAAGCAGACCGCACCAGCTTCATGTGGGTGGACTGCGCACCTTACACTTTGGATGTGTTAGCGTTTGAGCAGTCCATCGCCAAAGCAGACACAATGGATTTCACAGCTGAAAAGATCGACCTGCTTGAAAAGGCGGTCAAAATCTACCGCGGGGATCTCCTCCCGGGTTATTACGATGATTGGCTGCTGGCTGAACGGAAACGCCTGGCACAGCGCTACAGCCAAGCCTTGGCGAATTTGGTTGGATTGTATGAGAAATCCCGCCAATACCAGCAGGCGATCCTGCATGCACGGGCATTGATCCGGCATGACCCCCTGCATGAACCCGCTTACGCCCAGTTGATGCGCCTGCAAGCCCTGATTGAAGACCGAGCAGCCGCGCTACATACCTACCATACGTGTGCAAACCTTCTTGAACGGGAAATGGGCGTTGAACCTGGGCCATTGGTTCAAGATCTTTATCATCGTCTGCTAAAAAAAGAAGGAATTGAAGGTTCACACGGGACGGTTGAGATGGCTGTCCCCCTGGTGGGGCGGGATTCCAGCTGGGCGGTCCTTCAGGACGCCTGGCGCCGGGCACGGCGAGAGCCGCAGATGGTGCTGATCCAGGGCGAGGCGGGTATCGGGAAAACGCACCTGGCCGAAGCCTTTATGGATTGGATCGCACGTCAGGGCATCCCGATGCTGCGGGCGCGCTGTTACCCTACGGAGGACAAATTGGCTTATGCCCCGGTGGTGAGCTGGCTGCGCGGCTGCCCACTGGCGAATTTGGGGACGCACTGGCTGAGAGAACTGATGCGGCTCCTTCCGGAAGTCCAGGCAGACCATCTTGACCTGCAATCTCCGGAACCGATGACCAAAGATTGGCAGCGGCTGCGCCTGTTTCAAGCCCTGGTAAAAGCAATTATACAAGATCGAAAAGCCCTGCTGCTGTTTATCGATGACCTGCAATGGTGTGACCGGGAGACCTTGGATTGGTTGGCATATCTACTGACTTCCTTTCATCAGTATGAACAGACGCCCCAAGTGCTGGTGATTGGCGCGCTGCGTACAGAAGATTATGATCCGGATTTACAGATCGATCAGTGGCAGGGCGAGTTAATCCGTGGCGGCCGATTGGTTATTCAAGAGTTGCGCCCGCTGGATGAGGAGCATATGCTGGTATTGGCCAATCATGTTTACGGGCATCCGATCAGCTCCGACATGAGCTCGCGACTTTACGCAGCTACCGAAGGTCACCCCTTCTTTATCGTGGAATTGGTAAGATCTGCGCGCTTGCTTTCGGCGGACCAGGTGGCTGCCATCGTTACGGTCAGCGACTCGTTACCCGACCGGGTGCGGCAGGTACTGGAAGCCCGCCTGGCGCAGCTTTCACCCCTGGCGCGCGAGGTGATTGAACAAGCTTCGGTGATTGGGCGAGACTTTACCTTTCCTGTCCTGGCCCAGATCACTAATCTCAGCGAAGATGGGCTGGTGGTTTGCCTGGATGAATGCTGGCGGTGCCGTATCATCCGTGAGCAGGGAGAGAATGCATACGATTTTAGTCATGATAAGCTGCGACAAGTCGCTTATGCGAGCCTGAGCCAGACACGAAAAAAATGGCTGCATCGGGAGGTCGCTGAGACTTTGGAAAGGATGCATACCGATGACCTTGACCGAGCTGCCACGGTCATCGCCGGCCACTTTGAAGCCGCACAGCTGTTTGAAAAGGCAATCAGCTACTATCTACGAGCTGCTGAAGCCGCCAAAAGGGTTTATGCCCACGAGGAAGAGCTGGCCGCGCTGGATGATGGGTTACGCCTGCTCCCGAAGCTCCCAGAGGGCCCAGACCGTCATGCCATGGCTGCAACCCTTCAGGAAAAGAAGGGGGATTTGAAGATGATTATGGTTGCCAATGAGGAATCTCGTAGGGCTTACGAAAATGCTTTGGCGAACACCCCCAATGCCAGCAGCCTTGAGCGGGCCAGGATCGTCTTTAAGCTTGGAAAAATCATGGAAAGTGAACGGGTGGGTTTTGACGCAGTGTTCGCCCAGTATGAGAGTGCTGAGGCCATCCTTGGTGAACCATCTGATGATCAAGATTCGGCCTGGTGGGAGGTTTGGTGTGATATCCAGCTTGGTAAACAAGCCTGTTTGTACTGGTGGCAGCGGTCTGACCTGTTCAATGAATTGATTGATCAGACTCGACCGGTATTTGAAGCACGTGGCTCGCCAAAACAACAGGCAGAATTTTTCCATATGATTGCGAATTACTTGTTTCTTAAAAACAGGTTTATGGTTGATGCGGAAACCATCAATGCTGCCAGAGCATCTGTCAACGCGCTGCCTGAATCTGCTGATCTTGATTTAGTTGGCATGAACCGATTTGGTTTGGGATTCTGCCTGATCTGGTATAAAAGCTATGAAGAAGCGGCGCATGAATTGTGTGAGGCATTCAAGTTGTGTGAAAGGACCGGTAATGTCACCATGCAAGTTCGTGTGATGGCATACCGAGTAGTGGTTCATCGACTACAGGGGGATATAGACCAGGTGGAAGAAATCGCTAAACGCTGCCTGGCGCTGGCCCAATCAGCGGGGATGTACGATTACATCGGCGTCAGCCAGGCTGGGTTAGCCTGGGCGAGATTGCGTCGTGCAAATCCTTCAATTCCATCAGACGATCATTTGGGTGAAGCGGTATTCCTGGCGCACCAGGCGCTTAAATCATGGAAAAAACACGGTTCACCTTATTCCTTTCATTGGATGGCTTTGTGGCCGTTGATCCAGGTTGGCCTGGCACGCAACCAGTTGGCGGAGGTGATCGGCTATGTACGGGAGATGTTTGGCCCCGACCAGCAAGCGCCTGCGCCGGAGATCGAACCCCTGTTGAAGGCGGCATTGTCGGCCTGGGATGCTGAAAACCGCGCAGAAGCCCAGGATTTCCTTCAAAAAGCGCTGGAGGCAGCCAGGGCAATGAATTATGCCTGAAACCGGGCAAACGTTGTGGTAATGGGTCAAATATTCTCTTAAAGCCAGTATTGACCTCACCCGGAAACGATTTTGAAACGCTCGAATTGCTATCATAGCTATAGATTGACATTGGATGCCGATTGGGCGCCATTACTGGCTGGAGTAGATCTGCCGGACTTAAACTATGCAGGCAGAACCCTATCTGAAAGATCAGGCAGGTGTGCAAGCGTCTGTAATGGCATGGTACAGACTTTTGTTATAAGGAGTGAACGTGGCCAACCACGAAACCCGCCTATTTACGCTCAGCCTGTGGCAAGTCCAACAGGGTGATGACCCCCACATGACAACATGGCGGGGTAAATTACAATCGCTGCCGGATGGCGAAGCCCATTATTTTCGGGATTGGGAGGTCTTAATCGAGCACCTTGAAAGAATGTTGGCTGCCCGGTGCGACTCATTAGACCCTCAGGAGGTGGCACAATGATATTAATTGTAGGTGCAAGTGGTCGGTTAGGACAGGCGATTACCCGGCAGGCTTTGGGAGCAGGTAAGCAAGTACGGGCATCCTCACGCACACCCGAAGAAAAGCTGGCCGGACTCAAAGTTGAAGGTGCCGAGGTGATCGCGGCCGATCTGCGCGACCCGGCTTCGCTGCAGCGGGCTTGCCAGGGCGTGCAAGTCGTGGTAGCTTCTGCGCACGGTGCTATGGATGGGTGGGGTAACCATTCCAAGCTGGTTGATGACAGGGGGCACCGCGACCTGGTTGATGCGGCCAGGGCTGCCGGGGTGGAACATTTTATTTATATCTCTGCGATGGATGCTGCTCCCGATCACCCGGCGCCCTGGATCCGTTTCAAAGCTGGTGTGGAGGATTACCTGGCGAAGAGCGGCATGGCTTATACTATCATCCGCCCCACTGCCTTTATGGAAGCCCATGCCCATTTTCTTCTTGGCCAACCGCTGATGGAAAAGGGCAAGGTGAGTGTGTTTGGAGAGGGGAACAGCCCGCGCAATTTTGTGTCGGTTGAGGATGTGGCTCGCTTTGTAATCATCGCGCTGGATGATCCCCGGGCGAAAGGTGACATCATCAAGGTGGGTGGGCCGGATAATCCCACCACCAACGAAGTCGCCCAAATGTATGCCGAACGGATCGATGGCGAAGTCAAGATCGGGAACATGCCGCGCGGTATGCTGAAGGTGATGTCAACCTTGATGAAGCCGTTCCAGCCCGGGATGAGCCAGATCATGGAGGATATCCACGGCAGCCCCTTTGACCCGGGGCCCACCCTGGAGAAATACCCGGTGGAATTGACCTCCATCGAGCAGTTTGTGGACCAGCAGTTTATGTAACTGTGGCAAGGCTGTCCACCAGGGGCAGCCCGGTTAAACAATATACTGGATGAGTTTATGACAGCCAGCTGAGGGCTGGCATTTCGGCGTGCTGGATGATGATAGATTAGAGGCCCTACTCCCTTGTAAGGCCTCTTGCTGTCGCGTGTTCATGCTGTGGTTGGAAATCAGGCGGCCAGGATATTTCTCAGAAGAATAGGCATGAGGGTTTTCGCCATTATGATCGTCACAACCTGGCGCAGCTCATGGTTTGATGACCACGCTGCCGCGAGTGAAGGATACGTTGGAAAATTCAGGCTCCGCCGAGAAATTCCACCATGCATTGTAAACCCGGTTACCACAGACTTGTAGGCATAAAATATCCCCCTCCCTGGGACCACTGATGCCGATGCCTCGAACATAAGCACAATCTTCAGGCCACCAAAAACCATATTCGGGCGGGGGTGGGTCAAAAAGCATCATGATTGCAGCCATCCTGGTGATCCCATCCGCTTCACGATAATGAATATGTCCGCTTGCAGCATAAGTATTATCCCCCCAATAATCTCCAGCGCGTGCATTGAGATTGATGTGGATTTCATCTTCCCCGGGTTTTATCCAAAAACTACCGATGATCAGGGCTTGACCCTGAGCAAACACAGCCGGCACTGAAGCCATCAGCGCCAGGATAATCAGAATGGTTAATAGGCCTAATTTCCTAAACATCATACAGCTCCTTTCCTAGAAGTGGATTTGTTTAGCGATACTATAGCATAACCAGCGTTTAAAAATCGTTTCAGCAGTTCTCATCAACATCACTGGGCTGTATTGGTTGAGAACCAGCTTTACGACGTGATTTATTCAAGCTTTGGGGGCTCTTGATCGCAGTTGGTATTTTCCCAATTGCAATATCATGGGGAAGAGACCTTACCCCCCCCATAAGGTCTCTTGGTATTTTATGCTGCTGATGACGAGTTTTCATGTATGAGCGCAAACCGAAGGGCAAACATTTTCCCGGGAATTAGGCGTTAGGGCCGCCGCATCATGCTGGTAAAGCCCATGGGGATTTACTCCTTGATGACGACGTTGCCGCTGAGGGCGGTCGCTGATGAATAACCAGCCAATGGTGCCCCACTGGCATCCCGCCAATAATTTCCTAATATCCAATCCGGTGCGTCAGGGCCTTCATCACAAATGACTAAGCACAGAAACTGTCCTGCTCTAGGACCATCATAGACTTCGCCAGTGATCCATGCACATTCCGGCATCCCCCAAAACTGGAATGTCATGGTAGCAATACTGACCCGGTTTACCTGACCATCTTCACGCCAAAACAGATGCCCTGTTGCCGCAATTTCGTTATCTTCATTATAAATCCGGCGGGCATTAAAATTGATATGGACGTCTGTTTGGATGAAATCATTCCCAAAGGGATCAGATAAAAAAGGTTGAATATGGATACTGCCGGTGGCCAGGGCTTGACTCTGGCCGGACACGGCTGGCACTGAACCAACCAGCGCCAGGACAATCAGAATGGTTAATATGCCTAATTTCTTAAACATCATACCTCTCCTTTTTCAAAAGTAGTCTTGTTTAGATAGACTATAACATTCCCAGCGTTTAATAATCGTTTCTGCGGCGCCTGAGATCATCTTTACTGCAGTTGAAAGGACCTTAAAATGGGATTGTGCTTTTTTGCTTCAGGGGAGCGGCGGGATTGAGTATAATCGTATCAGCAATCATGCCTTATCTGTCGGGAGACATTTATGCCGATTAACATCCTGATCTTATCCATTATCCTGATCGCAGCCATCCTGCTATTTGCCACAGGTTGGATCCGTATGGACCTGACTGCGCTGTTTGTGCTGGTGGCCCTGGCGCTCACCGGGTTGGTCACGCCGACCCAGGCCCTCTCCGGATTCAGCAATTCGTCTGTGGTGGTGGTGTGGGCCATGTTCATCCTTTCAGCCGGGCTCTCGCGCACAGGTATCTCCAGCCTGATCGGCGCCCGCCTGCTCAAGTTTGCCGGCAAGAGCGAAGGCCGTTTAATTGCCACCTTGATGACTGCCTCTGCCCTACTTTCTTCGATCATGAACAATATCGGCGTGGCCGCCATGTTTCTGCCTGTCACACTGGAGATTGCACGCCGGACTAAGCGCCCGCCATCGCGCCTGTTACTGCCGATGGCCTACGGCGCTTTACACGGTGGATTGATTTTATTGATAGGGACAGCGACCAACTTGATCGTCCAGGATGTGATGGTGGATGCGGGTTTGGACCCCTTGGGGATCTTCGAGTTTGCGCCCGGTGGGCTGATCATCCTGGTCATCAGCATCGCTTACATGGTTTTGATAGGACGGCGTTTCTTGCCAGACCGTCAACCATCCCGGGCTTTATCTGCTGCTGATGCGGTCAATGGTGACATACCGCAGGAACAGTATGCTTTAGAAGAACGTCTGGCAACGCTGATCCTGCCCGAGGGAAATCCCCTGGCTGGGAAAATTTTGAAAGAGAGCCGAATCGGTCGAGCATTGGAATTGACCGTTCTCAGTATTCAACGTAAGGACGGCCGCAAGGTGCGGGCAAGAACCGATACGGAATTGGAGGGCGGTGATCGGTTGCTGGTCCTCGGGCGATTGGATCGGATCGATGAACTCTGTGAAAGACCATTATTTGAGGTGAGAAACAAACAACCTATTGCCGAAAAACTACTCTCCAGTGGCGTTGGCTTGGTTGAGTTGTCGATTGAACCTGAATCCGCATTTTCAGGCAGCACGATTTATGAAATTGATTTCCGACAATGTTACGGCGTGAATGTATTGGGGATTCGTCAAGGGGAGACTGTCCGGCGGACCAATTTGCAGAATATCGTTTTACAACCAGGAGATCATTTGCTGCTCCTTGGACCAGATGAGAAGCTTACCGCGCTTGAAGATCATCCCGGTTACCGCCGGATGGCATTGGGTGATGTCTCAAAATATCTTCTTGATGAGCGCCTGCTTTCACTGGGGATACCAGAGGGTTCTTCCCTGGCAGGAAAGACATTAGCAGAAAGCCGTTTGGGCGCGGCCTTCGGTATCAATGTATTGCGCATTTTGTCCCAAGGAGAAGATTGGCACCTCGCGCATCCAGATTTACAGTTGGAGGAAGGGGATATCCTGGTGGTTGAGGGGCGCCCAATGGATATTGAAGTCCTGCGTGGATTACAAGGCCTGGAAGTGGACCGAAAAGCGGATATTGATCCGCAAGAATTATCCAGCGGTCCTGTGCAAATGGTCGAAGTGATGCTCTCTCCCTATTCATCCCTGGCCGGCAAGAACCTGCGCGAGTCACGGTTTCGAGAAAAGTATCATGTGTCTGTGCTGGCGATCTGGCGCGGTGAGCGTGCCTTCAGGAGCGGGTTGGGCGAGCTGACTTTGCAGCATGGGGATGCGCTGCTGTGTTATGGGACGGCTGATAATTTGCGCGCCCTGGCTCGAGAACGTGATTTTGTGGTGTTGAAGATGGACCTTCAAGAACAACCGCTGTTGAAGAAAGCGCCACTGGCGGCGGTGATCATGGCAGGTGTGGTGCTAGCAGCGATTTTTTTTGACCTGCCGATCGCAGTTTCTGCCATAGCCGGAAGCGCATTGATGGTTTTAAGTGGTATGCTGACGATGGAAAAAGCGTATGAAAGCATCGACTGGCGTTCGATCTTTTTGATCGCCGCCATGCTGCCCCTGGGTATCGCCATCCAGGAGACAGGCGCAGCGGGGATGGTGAGCCGCCTGGTGGTCGAGACGATGGGTGGTTTTGGGCCGACGGCGATCCTGGCAAGTTTGATGATCCTGGTGATTGCGGGGAAAATGATCATGCCTGCCCCTGTGCTGGCCGTGATCATGGCGCCAATTGCGCTCAATGCTGCTTTTGATCTGGGCATTTCTCCTTATGCTTTTCTGTTAGGCGTGACATATGCCCTTGCCTCGTCCTTTATCAGTCCCTTGGCACACCCGGTCAACACCATGGTCATGACGCCTGGCAGCTATCGCTTCAGCGATTATGTCAAGCATGGCCTGCCAATCTCAGTGATTGTGATCACAGTCAGTGTGATTTTACTGCCTTTGATCTACCCATATTGATGCACCAGCAGGATAAAACTCGGCCCTATGGCCGAGTTTTACAGGTGCTTATGTAGCAGGCAATTACACGCGCGGGTTGATTGTGCGAAAAGCCAGCCCTCTTTTCTCGTTTTCTCCTGGATTGCCTGTCAATCGGCGTTCATGCACCAAATTTCTTCACCATCGACCTCAATTATATAAAACTGGTAAGTTTCTTCGATGGTTTGGCCATCCTGTTCATAGGTGAAGGTCTCGCTGTGAAGGGCTAGAGGATAAGCAGCAAGGCTTTCCCGGTGTTGTTCAAACAGCGCATCAGCCTTGGCCGATGAAAGATTCCAGCCTGCCCAATAAGGCTCTGGTTCGTTTTTTTCTCTGATGGCAAGCCGGCAGGCTAAAACTGCCGTCAGTGAGTCTTTGACGTCCTGTGGGGTATCTTGCGCCTGTTGGCCTTCAAAAAGGGCCGGAAGGCCGTCTTCGCTGAGGTTCCTGAGCAGGTAGTATGCGTCCAGGGGGTTGCCTGCGCTGGCATGGGCAATATTGCGCCGGGCGATAAACTGATCCACGCTGAGCAGGTTCAACGTGAGGGTAAACCCGAAAAAGACCAGGAACAGCACCAGCGACAGGCGCCGGAACTGGTTGAAGACCTCCATCAGTGTCGCTGCTGCTAAGAGCACGCCCAGCCAGATCATGAAGACATGTGTGATTGTACGAAGGGTGGTGAAGCCATAAGCTGTTTCGTAGAGGCTCAGGCGCTGGAAAGCCGAGATGAGCATCAGCCCAACCTGCACCATTAAGAGGATGCCCAGGGCAGAAAAGATGGTCTTGATGGTTCGGCCGGATCGTTTGGTGAACATGCTCAGCAAATAGTACAAGCCCAGGCTGATGAGGGTCACGGCCACCAGCTCAAAAAAGCCCCGTCGGGCGTACTCCGCATAGGTGAAGCCTTCCAGGGTGATGTTGGCTTCTCCGGTGAAGAAATAGCGGAATTGGATCACGATGAAGGCCAAGAATAAGAGGTTGATCAGTACCAGCACGGTGAAGGCTTCCACCTGGCCGAGAAAGGCCGGAAGGATGGGTTTATCCGGGCTGATGGTTTTTACTTCTGCACTGCGGGTCAGGGCATGGAAATAAGCACCTGCCAGAATGTACGCCAGGATCAGGATATATGCCGTTCGAAAAAGAAATTCCTGGAAATTTTCAATTTTCAACCCGGAAAATAGGTCTGAGAGCCGTTCTTTGAAGATTAAGTCTGCGCTAGCCAGGAGCGCACCAAAAATCAACAGCAGGGGGATGGCGATCAGCAGGCCCACTAAATATGGCCGGATTTTTAGCCACCGGGGATTACCCTCTTGCGGAGACAAGTGGGCTGTGGATTTCTTGTGTTGGATGAGGGCTTGCACGGGGCCGATCAGCGTGGATAGGACCAACGATAACAGCCCCTGGAGGACTTCGCGCAAGCGGTAAACCATCCATTGGCCGTTGAGCAAGGTCTGAGCCAGCAAAATCAGCGCCGAGAAGGTCAGCAAGATGTTGAAGAAGGTGGTGATGCCCGCTCTGAAGGCAATGGTCATTCCCGCACCCATTAAAATGGGCACCAAAAGCACATAAGAACGCCAGGGGACGGACCTTTTTTCAAAGATGACTAAAACAACCAGTCCAACCAGGATAAGCAGGACCAGCAGGAAGAATTGCAGTCCGAACTGGCGTTGCCAGGTGATCTGGTCAAAGCTCACCAGGATGATCAGTCCGATGATAAGCGCCAGTGACGGGCGTTTGAGCGTGCCGAGCGGATCGGTTTGTTTATCAACGTAATTTTCAGACATGTGTAATATCCTTTGGATAGAGAGTTGAGGTAATTTCACAACGCATCTTGATTGTAACCTTTGTGGCTATCAAAGACTCTCTAAATTGTTTGCCGGCCGAGATTGGCCAATGGGTCCCACTGGGTCTGTGATGTTGTCAGATATCCATATATTAAGAGAAAATACTTTGTAAAATACTAAAGTCACTTCTCTTGCGGGTTAGTGATTCGCGGGTCAGATTAGAGTAGCCTGGTCTTTCTTGGCATTCAGTTAGACTGAAAAAGGCGAGTTGTGGATAGATGTGGTCTGGAGAGCAGCAAATACCATTTTCCTTGAATTGTCGATGAAAGTGGCTCATTTAGCGGCGATGTGCAAGATCGGGCAGGTTGTATTGTTTTGGCACCCGCTGGTAGAATCATGCCCGCAAATCGGCTATAATTGGTTTTTGCACGACCATGTTCGACATGAACTATTAATGGAAGGATGACTGATGAAACCCATCTCATTAACCGGGATCAAACCCACCGGCAAACCCCACATCGGCAACTACCTGGGCATGTACCGCCCAGCCCTGGACCTGATGCAAAACTACCAGGGCATGTATTTTGTCGCCGATTACCACGCGCTGACCACCATGCACGACCCCGACAGCCTGCGCGAACTGGTCTACGAGGTGGCAGCCAGCTGGTTAGCCCTGGGGCTTGATCCTGAAGAGGCGATCTTCTTTCGTCAGTCTGATGTTCCCGAGATCCCTGAGTTCACCTGGATTTTGTCTTGTTTTACTTCGAAAGGGTTGCTGAACCGGGCGCATGCCTATAAGGCTGCGATCGATGAAAACCTTAGCCTGGGCAGGGACCCCGATGAGGGGATCAATGCTGGCTTATACAACTACCCCGTCCTGATGGCGGCGGATATTCTTCTGTATGGCTCAGACGTTGTCCCGGTCGGTTTGGACCAGAAACAGCACATTGAGATCACCCGGGACATCGCTGAAGCCTTCAACCGCACCTATGGTGAGGTACTCAAAGTACCTGAGGGCATTATCCAGGAAACGGTGATGAAAGTTCCTGGCATTGACGGTCAGAAGATGAGCAAAAGCTATAACAATACCATCCCGATCTTTGCCCCGGAAAAAGAGGTTCGCAAGCAGGTCATGCGTATTGTCACGGATAGTAAGCGCCCTGAGGAACCCAAAGACCCGCAGGACAGCAACCTGTTCACCTTGCTGAGCTTCTTTGCAAGCCCTGAACGGCTGGAGGAGATCCGCGGGCTGTATCTCCACGGTGGTGCGGCCTATGGCGAGTTGAAAAAGGAGCTGGCCGAGTTGATTTTGGTACACTTTAGCGATGCCCGCGTGCGCTTTGCTGAGCTGATGAGCGACCGTGGTTACATTGATGACGTCTTGGCGCAGGGCGCGGTGAAAGCGCGCGGGATGGGCCAGCCTTACCTGGCAGCCGTCCGCAAAGCCACCGGTATTGACTGAAGGGTCACCTTATTAGCTTAATAAAGAGTGAGATCAGATGGCTTCAATTGGAATTGCTGAACTGATGGCAATCGCGACAGCTATGCTGTTGCCATGCCTGGGGTTCCTCATACTCGGTGTGGTTGTTTATATTATTATCCGTGTGCGGGCAAAAAACCAATCAAAACAATCTTGAAGCAAGCTACACCGATGCGCGTCACTGTGGAAAGAAAATGCCAGTGGCAAGGTTTACTTGCCACTGGTTTTCTCTTGGGTTTTGGTTGAGGTTGTGTTTGCTGGCGAAAGCCCTGCTGCCTGATCGATGTAAGCATTGACCACCTCCGCCAGCAGGGAAAGGGGCAAGCTGCCGTGATTGATGATCACAGCATGAAAAGCCTGTAAATCAAAACCCTCACCCAGGGTGGCCTGGGCTTTTTTCCGCAAGGCAAGCAGCTCCCGGTAGCCAAGATAATATGCGCAAGCCTGACCTGGCATCACGACATAGCGCTCCACCTCGGTGATCACATCTCGCTCTGGCAGGCCGGTGACCTCAACCATGTACTCGATGGCTTGCTCCCGGGTCCAGCGCATAGCGTGGATACCGGTGTCGACCACCAGGCGGGCAGCGCGCCACAAAAGCGCCTGCAGGCGTCCCAGGTTGCCAAGATCATCTTCCAGGCCCAACTCATATCCCAGCAGCTCGGCATATAAAGCCCAACCTTCGACATAGGCGTTGAAGAAATAGCTGCGCCGAAAGGTGGGCAGGCCGCGTAATTTTTGAGCCTGTGCCATCTGGTACACATGCCCCGGAATGCCCTCGTGATAGGCCAGGGTGGGCATGCCCCATTGATAAACATTCTCTGGGTCGCGCAGGTTTAGCCATAAGGTGCCAGGTTTGCTGCCATCCAGAGCGGGCGGTTGGGCATAGGCAATCGGGGAATCGGGTTCTTTGAAATGTGGCAGCCTTTCCACGGCGATATTCTTCAAGGCCCCAAAGTTAAA
>JBLRWR010000034.1:0-13670 GCA_047921135.1 Candidatus Brevefilum sp. | reverse complement strand
GCTGGAGCTGGGCGGTACCGCGTGCATTAGCGATCACCTCGCGCAGAGCATCCTGGATGATACGCAGGTTGCGGTCTGAAACGGCCAGGCTGCCATTCACCTCCGGCGCAAAGGTATAGGCCGGGGTGCCGCCTTCGGGCCCGATGGCGTCGATGACGGTCGGCTTGTAGAGCGTGCCCCCGTTAGCAACCGCGGCGCTGAAGGCAGCCACCTGCAGGGGCGTAACCGTCATCTCACCCTGGCCGATAGCCAGTTGGACATTCTGTTCGCAGTTGAACACCTGGGCAGGGATGTTCCCTGGCTGTTCTGGCACCTCCACACCGGTCGGCTGCCCCAGCCCAAAACTGCGCGACATGTCGATGATGGCATCCGGGTTGCCGGCCGCCATCAGTTCTTCACCAATGGTGTAGAACCAGGGGTTGCAGGAGCGCATCAGGCCTTCTGGTAAGGTCAGGTTGCCGCTGGGCGGGACGTCCTTTTCAAAGGTCCAGTCATACAGCACGTTCCCGCAGACCGTGATGGAATGGCCGCAGTTGATGACATCATTCGCCTCAAAAACGCCCGTCTCAAGCGCAGCAGCCATGCTGACGATCTTGAAGACCGAGCCCAGGGGGTACTGCCCGTTGGTGGCCCGGTTGAAGACGGGATCATTGGGCTGCACATAGGGGTTTTGGGCGTAGATAAAGTTTTGATTGTTAATGTCAAACAGGTTGGGGTCAAATTGCGGGTTGGAGACGATGGCCAGCACCCGCCCGGTATCAATTTCCATCACCACGATAGCGCCCCTGAAATTGCCCAAAGACTGCTGCAAACGAAACTGCAAGCCGGGTTCGATGGTGGTGGTGATGGATTGCCCTGGCGAAGCAGGCCGTTCTGCCAGCCGGGTGATCACCTGTCCGGCAGCATCCTTCAGATACAACGTGGCACCGCGCTCTCCTGAAAGCGTATCTTCAAAGGCCAGTTCCAGCCCGGTGGCGCCAAAGCGCTCGTTGGGCGAATACCCCAGCCGCAGGTAGCGGTTCAGATCTTCGCTGGAGATGTAGCTCAGGTGCCCCACGGTTTGGGGGGCCAGGCCGCCATCGAAGTAAAACCGTGAGGTGTAATAATTAAGGAACACGCCGGTCAGGGTGCTCAGGGCGCCCATGTTGGCATCCACCTCGGCCCGGGTGGTTTCGCCCAGGGGCACATAGTCAAAGGGCAGGGCTGCTTCCGCCAGTTCCCTGATCTCGTCGGCCTGGTAGATCGTCAGGCGCGCCATGGTGGTGTAGAACAACGTCATCCGGTCCGGGTTGAGGTTGCCGGGGGTAAAGCCAATCGCCACGGCCTCTTCCTGGGCAACGATCGGCGAGCCGTCGTTGGCGTAAATATTGCCGCGCGGCACAGATTGGCGCACGATTTCGAGTGCGTTGCCTCCTGCCAGATCAGGCATGATCATGCCCTCATCCCAGGCCACCCGCCACTCACCGCCCTCGCGCACCAAAAACATCTCTATCTCACGGCTGAGGGTACCGAAAAAGTTCGTGTTGTAATTGACCTGCAGCCTGGCAGAGGCCGTAGATGGATTGGTCTCTCGGGAGATGAACTGGTAAGCGATACCATTATCAAACAGCAGCGTCAGGGCAATGGCCGTCTCGTTGTAGCGGCTGAAAAAGTCCTCCTCCGAGATCGTACTGCGGCTTTCTGCGGACAGGAGCGCATACATAGCCTCAAAATCATCCACGCGCCAGGCTTCCATAAAGGCCTCAACCACCCCGTCAACTTCGGGCGCCGGGGTGATAAACACCTGCGGGTCCGGCAGGGTGGCTGTTGGCGTGGGGATTTCTTCCGGCTCAGGAACGGCTGGCGTGCATCCAACTATCGCAGCCAGTAATAGCAAAATGATCGTTATATACAATCTCTTCATCAATGTTCTCCATGGAAGGCAGGCGCTGGCCCGCCTCCGGTTACATTATGGTCATTGATTATACTGTGTCAGTCCTCAGTTGGGGATTCTTCTGCCGGCTCTGTCGGCGCCTGGTAGAGGATATACGGCTCGCTCTCCCAGGGCATGACGCCAGCCGGGTCCTCTCCGTCCGAAAAATACAGTGCCACCGCCCGCCGGAAGACGGGCGCGGCCATCACTGAGCCCTCACCGCTGTTTTCAACGATGACGGCCACGGCGATATCCGGGCGATTGGGGTCATTCGCCCGACTGTACCCGGCGAACCAGGCGTGCGAGCGGCCTGTGGGCGTTTCAGCCGTGCCAGTTTTACCCGAGACCGGGATAGAAAGACCCTCCATCGGCCAATAGGCCGTGCCGCGCTGTTCCTCAACCACCATGCGCAGTCCCTCAGCCACGGCGGCCAGGGTCTCCTCGGAGATGGGTAGCTGCCCAATCGGGTCAGGCGTAAAGGTGTAGACCGGTTCACCGGTCACCGGGTGGATGCTCTCAACCAGGGCAGGCCGGTAGAGCGTGCCGCCGTTGGCCAGCGCAGCATAAAACGAGGCGACCTGCAGCGGCGTGACCAGCACCTCCCCCTGCCCGATGGCAATTTGGGCACTGTTCACACAGGTGCCTGCCTGCTGGGGGATGTTGCCCGGCGCCTCGGCGATGTCGATCCCGGTCCTGGCGCCCAGGCCAAAACCAAAAGCCATCTCCGATAGAAAACCATCCATATCTTCAGTGAAGAGGTTTTCCCCGATGCGGTAAAACCAGGGGTTACAGGAGCGCATCAAGCCCTCCACCAGGCTCAAATCACCGCTGGCGCCTGTGCCGTAACCCACGGTCCAATCATAAAGCGTAACACTGCCACACACCCACAGCGATTGACCACAGAAAAATCTCGAACCCGGCCGGTACAGCCCGGCTTCCAGCGCCGCAGACATTGAGATGGTCTTGAACACCGATCCGAGGGGGTACTGGCCCTGGGTGGCGCGGTTGAAGATCGGCTGAAGCGGGTCGCTGAAATAGGATTCCATCAGGCTGCGATCAGTTTCGATCAGGTCAAAGGCATTTGGGTTAAAATGCGGGTTTGAAACCATTGCCAGCACCCGGCCGGTATCCACCTCCATCACTACCACAGCGGCAGGTAGGTCACCCAAACTGGCTTGCAACCGCATCTGCAGGGTCTTATCCAGCGTGGTGGTGATCGATTGCCCCGGCACAGGGTCACTGGAGGCCAGCAGCGACTGGATCTCACCGCCGGGCCCGATTAGATATAAAGACCCGCCGTGCAACCCGGCCAGCTCTGGCTCAAAGGTAGCTTCCAGCCCGGCCACGCCAATGCGTTCATCCTGGCGGTAGCCGCGCCGCAGGTAATCCTCCAGTTGCGCTTCGGGAATGAACAGCATGTAGCCCAGGACATGGGGTGCCACCCCGCCATCCACATAGAATCGGGAGCGGAACTCGTTGATCCGCACCCCGCTGAAGGACCGCAGCGTTTCTACATAAGGTGCAGCCGCGGCCTGGGTGAGCGAGACCACGGGTAAGTACCAATCCTCGGGTGTAACGGCCACCTGGCGCGCCAGGGAATCCGGGGTATAGTAGCTGATCTCGGCCAGAGTCTCGTAAAGCTGGGCTGCCTGCTCGGGGTTGACCTCCCGGGGCACCAGCCCGATGGAGAGCGCGTTTTCATAAGCTGCCAGCGGCGCGCCATGCCGGTCAAAGATGCGCCCGCGGGAGGGCAGCTGGTGAACCAATTCCAGGCGGTTACCGCCGCGCAATTCCGGCAGCAGCATCCCAATCTCCCATTGAATGCGCCAGCCGTTCTGCTCACGGGTGAGGGTCGACACCATATCGCGCGAAAGCGTGCCAAACAGGCGGGTATTGAAATCCGCTCGGTAAGCCACCTCGGCGTGATAGGCTTCTGCAAAGGATGAGAGCACATGCGCCTGGATTGTATCCAGGGTCAGGTTTTGGGCGAGTGTTTGATGCAGTGTGGAAAAGTCGTCCAGCGGCAGCGCATCCTGGCTCAATTGGTCCAGATAGGTATACATTGCGGGGTAATCCTCAGCCGTCCAGGCCTGGAGGTAGGCTTCCACCACCCCTTGAGCGCCGGCCGCTGCGGCCAGGTCTCCCCCTGCAGGCCGGGTGGGCTGTACAAACGGTTCAGCCCCCAGGGGCAGGCAGCCCGTGAGCCAGATGACCACAATCAGGGTCAGGCAGATCAGAGTTGCTGGCAACCGGCGGGAGGTTCTCACCATGCTGCCCTCACGACCGGCCCAAAATCGTACTGTAAACCGGGCATTGGTAGCTGATATGGGTCTGGCAACGGTCCGGCAGGCCTGCCGTCACATCAATGCCAAAAGCCCGTAACCCCACCGCCAGGTGGCACAGCGGCAAGCCCATCACCGAGGCAAAACAGCCCTGCAAACCCGAAACCGGATGAAAATCCGCGTTTTGGATACCATAGCCCCCCGCCTTATCAAAGGGATCGCCCGAGACAATATACGCCTCAATTTCAGCATCCGTGTACTCCCGCATGGGCACATCCGTCCGGCATACGTCATCCACTGCCTGCCCGGAGCGGGGTTCCACGATAGCAATGGCGGTATAGACCTGGTGAACCCGCCCGCGCAACTGGACCAGCATGGCACGTGCTTCAGCCGGGTCCGCCGGTTTGCCCAACAGGACGTCTTCATCCACCACGATGGTATCGGCGGCAATCACCAATCCGGCCTGATCTGCGGCAATCGCCTGGGCTTTCTGGCAAGCCATGCGGCGCACGTAATCAACCGGCGGTTCCCCGGGCTGCTGATCTTCATTGATATCCGCTGGCCTAACCTCAAAAGCCAGGTTCATCAAGGCCAACAGCTCGCTTCTGCGGGGAGAATTGGAGGCTAAGATTATTTTGATCATGGTATTATCTCAACCGATCCGCAGCGCGGCGGTCAGGCATGGACCACCCTGGCCATCGCGGCCAGGTGCTCAGGGCTGGTCCCGCAGCAGCCGCCAATCACCCGGGCGCCGTTTGCCATCCATTCCGGCACCAAGGCGGCCATATCCTCGGGCGAGACAGCATAAGTTGCCTCCCCATCCTCGTCCACCTCCGGCATACCGGCATTGGGTTTGAACCACAGCGGCTTTTCGGTAGCCGCGTGCAATTCCTCCAGGGCGGCCAGGTTATCACCCAGGCTGCGCCCGCAATTGATCCCCAGCATATCCACATCCAATGCGCCGATCTCTGCAGCCATCGCCGCTGGTTTGACGCCCATCATTGTGCGGGTGCCCCGGTCGTAACTGAAGGAGCACACCAGGGGGATGGCCGGGTCAACGGCCCGTACCCCGCGGATGGCAGCGCTGGCCTCAGTGAGGTCATAGTGCGTCTCCACCACAATCAGATCAACCCCCATGTCACACAGCAACGCGGCCTGCTCTCTAAATTCCGCTTCGGCCGCTTGAACCGAAACCAGCCCCAAGGGGGCCAGCATATGCCCCAGGGGACCGATGGAACCGGCCACCAGCACATCCCGATCGGCAATTGCCGCGCGGGTGATCTTGACTGCGGTCTGGTTGATGTCGTTAAACTGATCCGCCAAACCAGACGCCTCCAGCCTGAGCCGGGTCCCGCCGAAGGTGCAGGTTAACAGGATATCCGCACCAGCTTCGATAAAAGCCTGGTTAAGCGCGTGGATCGCATCGGGATTCTCCAGCACCCACAGCTCCGCCGCCGCGCCCATCGGCAGGCCTGCCTGCTGCAAATTGGTGCCGGTGGCCCCATCTGAGACCAACACCTCACCAGCGGTCAACCGCTCAAGAAATGCTCGCTTTGTCAAAATTTTTCTCCGTACTCCTGAACTAAAACGCCCTAGCCCGTGGCTGTCGTCCCTTCAATCCGCTTCTCTGCGAATTTGAAAGCTGTCAAAATCGCGCGCCACGTGCACGCCGGGAAAGATCGCTTCGGCTTCTTGTAATATGTCACGCTCGCGGTATCGGCGGGAAAGGTGGGTTAAGAATAAGCCTTTCACGCCGGCCTGTAAGGCCAGTTCTGCCGCCTGGGCGGCCGTCAAATGGTCAAATTGCTTGGCAAGGTCCGCTTCGTCCTCTGTATAGGTAGCCTCAATCACCAGGGCATCCGCACCCTGCACAAAGGGGAGCACCTTATCCGGGTTGCCCGTATCGCCCACAACCGCCAGGCTGGTGCCCTTCTGCGGCTCTCCCAGCACCTGGTCAGGCTGAATGACCCGACCGTCTGGCAAGGTCACTTCAAGGCCGTTAACCAGGTCGCGCCGCCAGGGGCCTGGCGGAATGTTAAGGGCTTCAGCCGCTTCAGGCAAAAATGGCCGGCGGGTGCGCTCGTCAAAGCGATACCCCAGCGAATGTGAACCGCGATGGTCGACAGGAAAGGCAGTGATTGTGAAACGCTCTGTTTCCCAAAAGGTACCCGGAACGATCTCATGCAACCTCACCGGAGATGAACCCTGAAGGCCCCGTAAAACCACCCCAAAAATCAGGTCAGACACCCGGTCCAGGGTGTGGCGGGTGCCGTAGATCTCAATTTCTTCGATCACATCCCAGCGCAAAAAGGTGGAAACCAAACCGCCCAGGCCCAGGATATGGTCAAGATGGCCGTGGGTCAGCAAGATCTGGTTCAGGCGTTTAAAACCCGCGCCAGCGCGTAAGATCTGGCGTTGGGTGCCCTCACCGCAATCCACCAGGAACCTGAACTCTTCGTGCTGAATTAATAATGAAGACAGGCCGCGGTGCACCGAGGGTGCTGAGGCAGATGTGCCTAAGAATAAAATTTCAAACAATAGCGATTCCTACCAAAGCTGCCGTTAATCGGTGCCGAGGCCGGAGATTAAGCGCATTAAGCCCAAAACGCCCAAACCTACTTGAATGCCCTCGGAAGTTGATAGCTGCGGGGTGGCGTTCTCGCTTTCCGCTCGCTTAATCAATAAAAGGGCAGATAAACCCCCGGTAACCGCGCCAAGAATAACACCCGTCACAAGTGCTTTCGTCTTCCAATTTTGATCCATACTCAATTTCCTTCCATACACTAAAGGTAATACCTGAATTCCGTCCAAAGCGGGAATTTCAACAGGTTTGATCGTGGCCTGATTGAAAAATCAGTCGCGCCGACGGCCCAACAGCGCATCCATCATCGCAGATGCCCTGGCGCCAAAGCTTTTGATGGCGATAATGGGTGCCACCAGTTTGTCTGCCCCTGAAATGATCCCCCCTGAGATCAGTTCCGCATATTGCTGAAGGGTCAGGGTGTATTTGGGCAAACCGTTGAGCAACATGGCCATCACAAAGACCAGCCCAAACAGAATCACAGTGAAAACCAGGGCAAACAAGAGGGCATGCATCGACAACCAGATCAGCGACGCATCCGCCCATTGTGAAACCGGCCCGCCTGCATCGCTTCGCACGGCTGAAAGGATCACCAAGGCCAGAATCACCAGGATCAGCAAGACACCCAACCCAACCGGGACAATGATTTGCCAGAACCGTTGCTTTTGATGACGCGCATAGCTCTCGCTTGGGGATGAAACAGATTTTTTAATCGGTGTTTGTGCGTTCATAGCCTTTATTTTAACATGAGTTGGGCGATTAACCAAAACGAAAGGGCTAACCCACCAGAAAACCGGCCGTTTCACAAATAGGCATCATTGTTTCTCCCTGCACAGCGTGCCATCACAAAAATCGATCCAGCGCATTTTTCCCCCAGGTCTTTATTAATTGAATTTATATTGTATAATTACACTCAAGAAATTAAGTCTGCGGACTTAAAAGAAATATTAACAATTTGTTCATCTGCCGCCCAATATTTAGGCGGCTACGATCGAGATATCAAAGAGAACCGCACGAAACAATTTCGCCGGCATCCTGGCTGGCATATTATTGATGATGACGTCGGTTTTGAAATGAGAAGCAAAGGCATTATCACACCTATTAGGCCTTTGCCATCGTCAAGATTAGAGTCAAGCATAGCGTTGAGGATAGATATGGTCTTTCAACACATATCAGTCACTAAAGAGGACCATTTGGGTTCACAATCTGGTTAACAGAACCTGCCCGTAACGCCTATCCTTTACACAATCATAGCCAATCAGGGAACCTCGCTGATACGACGGCCGTAGCCATCTTGGGCAAAAATACGGCTGTCTTTGGTTTAAGAAAGGTTTGGATGCAACGGGAAATCACAGCCATCAAAGCGCAAAAACGCAACCCGCAAAGGGTGAGTATCTACCTCGATGGAGAATTTGCGTTTGGCCTTTCCCGTTTTGTGGCAGCCTGGCTGAAAACCGGCCGGATGCTGAGCGATGCGGATATTGAACGGTTACAGCAGGAAGATACCTACGAGATCG
Organism: Candidatus Brevefilum sp.; assembly: GCA_047921135.1. GTDB lineage: Bacteria > Chloroflexota > Anaerolineae > Anaerolineales > Anaerolineaceae > Brevifilum. The sequence continues at coordinate 5,378 of JBLRWR010000034.1, read as the reverse complement.
CTTTTCAGAAAGCGCTCAGCTTCATCAACCACCGGCCGCGGTCAGTAGAAGAAACCCGGCGCCGCCTGCTGGAAAAAGGTTTCAGCGAAGAGGTGGTCGAGGTGACCCTGCAAAAACTAATCGAGAAACGTTGGCTGGGTGATCTTGATTTCGCCCGCCAATGGATCGAGAACAGGAATACCTTCCGACCGCGCAGCCACCGGCTTTTGGCCTATGAATTAAGGCTCAAAGGCGTCCCAGATGACAAAATTACACAGGCGCTCGAGGATGCTGGCGGTGACGAAGTCACACTGGCCTTTGAGGCGGGCATAAAAAAAGCACGGCAGTGCCGCCACGAAGCCAAACCAGAGTTCTTCAAAAAAGTTGGCGGCTTTTTAAGCCGCCGCGGTTTCCGGTATGCGATCGTTAAACCGACCGTTGACCGCCTTTGGGAGGATGTCACCACACCAGGGCCCATGCGCACCGACGATACTGAAAAAATGGAGTAGTTATGACAACAATCAACACAATCGTACTAATTGTCCTGATCCTCGGCGGCTTGGCCCTGGGCGGCGTAATCGGTTATTTCATCAAACAATCGATCGTGGTTTCGAAGCGTAAAGCGCAAAACCTGAAAGCCGACCATATCATCACTGAGGCTAAAGAAAAAGCCCGCGAGATCGAAATTGAGGCGAAAGATATCGCCCTAAAGATCACCCAGAAAGCCGAGGATGAACTCAACCGGCGCCGAAACGAGCTCAGCAGAGAGGACGATCGGCTGCAAAAGCGCCGTGAGGAACTGGACCTGCGCTTAGAGAAATATGAGGAACGCGAGGTCCGGCTAAACAAACGCCAATCCAGCATCGACAAACGCGCCAATGAAATCGAAACGCTTTATGAAGACATCGTAGCTGAATTACAGCGCGTCTCAGAAATGACTCGCGACGAAGCTCGCGAGGTGCTGCTGGCGGAGACCGAAAAAGAAGCCCGGGCAGATATGGCCCGCATCATCCGCCAGATCGAAAGCGAAGCCCGGGAAAAAGGAAACATCCGAGCCCGCGAGCTGATCGCAGATGCCATCCAGCGGGTTGCATCCGAAAAGGTCGCCGAAGTGACCACCTCATTAGTCAACCTGCCCAACGAGGAAATGAAAGGCCGCATCGTCGGCCGTAACGGCCGAAATATCCGCGCCTTCGAACAAATTTCCGGCGTGGATGTAATCGTTGACGACACGCCCGAAGCCGTGACCGTCTCCTGTTTCGATTCCGTCCGCCGCGAAATTGCCCGCCGATCCCTGCAGCGCCTGGTGATCGATGGGCGCATCCACCCGGCCAACATCGAAAAGATCGTCAAAGAAGAAGGCGACCAAATGGACCAGGATATCGCCGAAGCTGGCGAACAGGCCGCCTATGATGCCGGCGTGGCCGGACTGCATGTGGAAGTCCTCAAGAAATTGGGGCGCCTGAAATACCGAACATCCTACGGCCAGAACCAGCTGGCCCATGCTGTCGAAACCGCCAAGATCGCCAGCGTAATCGCGGCTGAACTGGGCGCCAACGTTGAGGTAGCCAAAGCCGGCGCCCTGCTGCACGATCTCGGCAAGGCGATGGATCATAACACCGAGGGCACCCATGCCCAGATCGGTGCTGAGTTTGCCGCCCGCCATGGCGTCAACGCCAAGGTAGTCAACATCATCGCCTCGCACCACCACGAGAGCGATCAGGAATCCGTTGAGGCAGTGATCGCTGAAGCGGCCGACGCCATCTCCGGCGCACGGCCTGGTGCCCGCCGTGAGGACCTGGAACAATACATCAAGAGGCTGCGGGCGCTGGAAAACATCGCCAACAGCCATCAGGGCGTCGAACGCAGCTACGCCATCCAGGCAGGCCGCGAGGTACGCATCATCGTCAAGCCTGAAGAGATCGATGATGTTGAAGCCAACCGCATGGCCAAGAGCATCGCCCAGCAAATCGAAGAGACCATGCAATACCCCGGTCAAATCCGGGTGACGGTGATCCGGGAGAGCCGGGCTACCGAGTACGCCAAATAACACGCAATGCTGATCAAAAAAGCTGTCCTCACAGACAGCTTTTTTTATTTAACCCGAAACAGCGTAGGGGCACGGCTTGCCGTGCCTTATTGAGTTTTTCAAGACCCTCTCTACTTCAAGAACGGGTTATGCACCTTTTCAAACCCCACCGTAGTCTCCGGCCCGTGCCCGGGCAACAATCGGGTCTCATCGGGGAGGGAAAACACCTGGGTGCGGATGCTTTCCAGGAGGGTGTCCAGGTCTCCACCAGCCAGGTCTGTCCGTCCGATGCCCTGCCTGAAGATCACATCCCCGCACAGCAAGACCCCCAGGCTTTCCACATAGAACATCACATGCCCGGCGCTGTGACCAGGCGCATGGCGCACCTCAGCCACGGTCGGCGCACCGGCTCGCAGGCCCAGGGCCATGCCATCTTCAAAGGCAAGCGCCACCTCGGGCAGCGGCGGAATCGTCATGCCAAATTGGCCTGCGCCGCCCTCTTGGGCATACCAGGTGAGGTCGCCACGGTGCAGGCCCACCGGCAGGGCGGGGTTGAAGGCTCCCGCGATCTGACCCGCACCGGCCAGGTGATCAAAATGGCCGTGGGTCAGCCAGATGGCGCGGGGCGTCCAGCCTAAGGCCGCAGCCCGGTCCAGGACGGCCTGCCCCTCAAAGCTGGGGTCAATCACCACGGCATCGCCGCTGGCATGGTCACCCAGCAGGTAGACGTTGTTGGGCAGCGGGCCTAACGTCAGGCGAATAATTTCAAGCCTCATATGTCGTCTCCTTTACCACCAAACCTTCATGCTTGTGGCGGCCATTAAAGTAACGCCAGCTCACAAAGAAAGCCAATAGCAACACCAGTAAGCTCACCGGGTAAACCGCAACCGGCCGCCATTGATACAATACGCCCGCCAGAATCGGGGCGACCATAAACGCCAGCGCATTGAGCGTTTCGACCATGCCAAATGCCAAACCCACCTCGCGTTGACGCACCACCGGTTGGACCAGCGCAACGGTCATCGCCCGGCACAGGCGGTACCCGCCCATAAAGAAGTACCCCAGCCCGTACCATAAAAAGCTCCCCCCGTTCCAAATCAGCACCGCAAACAGGATCAACCCGCCCTGCCCGATCAGCATGGCGGTGCCCGCGTGCAGGTTGCCAAAGGCCAGCATCATCAACACACTGCCCAAAGCGCCCAGCGAGCCCAGCCCCCCGATCTGGCCCAAGGGCAGATCGCGCTGGTTTTGCAGAAAGTTGGCGGTCAGCGGCTGCGGCAGGGTGACCGCCAGCATCACCAGGGCAATCACCAGCAGCATACCTAAAAAACGCCGGTTGTGCAGCAGGTGCGTGTCGCCTTCCATGATCGTTCTGGCTTCCACAGGCTGCTTGCGCACAAACAACACGGTCAGCGTCGAAAAGGCAAACAACACCCCAGAGGCATAATAGACAGACCGCAGACTGAAGGATTCAGCGATGATGCCACCGATGATCGGGCCTACGATCCCGCCGATGTTGTAGGCCGAGGAGATAAAGCTGACTGCCCTGCCAACCGACCACTTCCCACGCGCACCCTGCACATAGGTGTTGAGCGGTGCCATCACCGAGGAAGTGACCCCGTACAGCATCAACCCAATCACAAAGGTTCCCAGGGAGGGTGCCAGCGCCATGATCCAGGTGGCCACCAGCCCAGAGATCCAGGAAAACCACATCAGCGGCCGGCGCCCAATTCTATCCGCCAGGTAACCCGAGGGAATCTGCGAGATGCTCATCACCAGGCCGTTCACCCCCAAAATCGCCCCGATCATGATCGGGTCTGCGCCCAATTGCTGAATGTACAGGGGCTGAAAGATATAAAACATCCACTCCCCAATGCCCCACAACAGCATGGAGATGGACAAAATTTTGAGGTCACGTGTCATGCCGCAGCCCTCACCCAACCATGAAGTCTTCCAGGGGCAGGACTGCGCGTGGCAGATCGGTGAGCGAATGCAACCCTGTTTCGGTCACAACCACATCATCCTCAATCCGGACGCCGCCCTTACCCGGCAGGTAAATCCCGGGCTCAACCGTGAAGGTCATCCCGGGCATCAGCACCCGGGTGTTTCCCTCATAAATATACGGCGCCTCATGGGCTTCCAAGCCCAGGCCGTGCCCGGTGCGGTGGATGAAAGCCTCGCCATACCCCGCGGAACTGATGACAGCGCGGGCTGCCCGGTCCACAGCACCAGCCTCGACCCCTGCCCGGCCTGCCTCCCGGCCGGCCTGGTTGGCGAGCAAGACGAGCTCCCCAATCTTGAGCAGTTCGGGGTCAACCTCGCCAAAGGTAAAGGTGCGGGTGATGTCGGAGAGATATCCCTCACAGCTGGCGCCCCAATCCACCAGCAGCAGGTCACCCGACTGCAAAGTCCGCTCGGTGGGCACGCTGTGCGGGTTGGCGGTATTCTCGCCAAAGGAGACGATCGGCGAAAAAGGTAAATCCGGGTCCGACCCGGCGCTCAACAGCTGAATGATGAGCTGGTTAGCCAGCGCTTTTTCAGTCATCCCCGCCCTCAAGCCCTTTAAAGTTGCCAGGAGCGCGTTTTGCGCAATGCGTGCAGCCTGGCGCATTTTTTCCAGTTCGTGTGCGTCTTTTACCATGCGCAGGTCTGCCAGGCAGGCGCTGGCATCGACGAAGCCATGCTCGGGCAGTACGTCGCCCAGGTACATCAATTCTAAATAGCGCATGCGGGTGGCTTCAACGCCCAGGTCATGCCCTGAAAGGCGCAGGTGCTCTGCTGCGCGGAAAAACGCCTGTGGACGGGTCTCGGGGTCATCGCTGTAAGTAAACGCCCTGACCTTTACGGGCATCTCAGCCAGCTTACCGGCTTCCAGCACCGGCAAAATCAGCGCCATCTCGCCCTCAACCGTGATCAGCAGCACCGTCGGGCGCTCCATCAGGTGGAAGTGCAGACCCGTCAGGTAAGTCAGCGTGGGGCCGGGGTTCAAAGCGAGCGCAGTGAGCTCAGATGCGTGCATTAATTGGGTAAGTTTTTCGATGCGTGCCTGCATGATCGTGCCTCCTTGGTGTCAATGGGGGTAATTATAATCGATGGGAATCAGGTATCAGGAATTGGGAATCAGGTATCAGGAAAAAGCAACTTTGGTCAATCAATTAATTGAGTCACCAAATACCTATTACCAAATACCTATTACCAAATACCTGGTTCTCAAACCTTTTACACACGCCTTGACTTTGAATTGATTGCCATTATAATTATGATATAAATTATCTAATTCATTGGAGTTATAAACGGATGTTAAAATGCTTGTGTCTGAGGCGGGGTCGCTAACCACCGCTCAGGCAACAAAAACTGGAAAAACGAAACA
>JBLRWR010000033.1:0-13868 GCA_047921135.1 Candidatus Brevefilum sp. | reverse complement strand
CAAAAGCGCGGATGCCGAACTGGCTGGGGTTATCCTTGAGCTGGGGATCTTTGAAGTAGGCGTTAAACACATCCAACCGGAAGCCATCAACACCTTTTTTGAGCCAAAACCGGAATACATCCAGCATCGCCTGGTGGACTTGCGGGTTGCGCCAGTTGAGATCGGGCTGTTCTTTAAAGAACATGTGGTAATAATACTGATCCAGATCCGGGTCAAATTTCCAGGCTGGCCCGCCAAAGATGGCCTGCCAGTTATTGGGCAGGTCGCCGTTGGGGAGCGGGTCCTGCCACAGGTACCAATCGTGATAGGGGTTGTCTTTTGACTTTTTGGATTCAATAAACCAGGGGTGCTGGTCGGAGGTGTGATTGAGCACCAGGTCCAGGATGATGTGGATGTTGCGCTTTTTGGCCGCTTTGACGAGCTGTTCAAAGTCCTGCATCGTGCCGAATTTTGGGTCGATGGCGGTGTAATCGGCCACGTCATAACCGTAGTCTACATCTGGCGAGGGATAGATGGGTGAGAGCCAGAGGGCGTCCACGCCGAGGTTCTGCAGGTAATCTAACTTGCTGATGATGCCGGGCAGGTCACCAATGCCGTCATTGTTGGAATCGGCAAAAGAGCGGGGATAGATTTGATAGATAATGCCATCACGCCACCACAGAAAATCTTTTTTCATAAAACAACCTTTGTTAATTGGATTTCACGTTTTAATTATAGTAGATAATCAAATATTTAATCAGGAAACTGTCAGAATTGAGGGATTAGGCTGGGCTTATGGAGTCGTCGGGCAGGTAGGGGATGGTATGCTGAATTTAAAGATCTGATTGACCGAGTTCTTGGCTGGGATGTCAGGTGAACTTGCTTGCATGTGCATTTTTTTTGTGCTAAAATCACAGATGAGTTGATAAGCTTTGGCTTATTTTTCATACCCTTTACGTCGAAAAGTGGGTGCCCCCCACTTTTCTGTATAATAAGCATGTTTAGTCTGACGGAGTAAGTGAAACAATGAAAAGTGAATTTGCGCTCGCATTCAACGAGGTGGTTGAAGATCGACAGCTCAGCAGGGAAGTGATCCTTGAGGCGCTTGAATCTGCCTTGGTTTCTGCCTATCGGCGAGCTGTTAATGCCTCCAACGCGCAGTTTGTGGAAGCAAAAGTGGATATGGATAACGGTGAAGTGGCCATCTACGCAGAGAAAGAGGTTGTGGAAGATGTCCAGGATGAACGCACTGAAGTCCTGTTGAGTGAGGCCAACAAGGTCGACCCGGACGCAGAGCTGGGTGACATGGTGGTGGTTGAAACCACACCGGAGAATTTCGGCCGGGTAGCGGCGCAAACCGCGCGCCAGGTGATTCAACAGCGTATCCGTGAAGCTGAGCGTGATATCCAATTGGATTACTTTGAAAAACAGGTCGGCGAGATCGTCAGCGGCATCGTCCAGGCGGTTAACCCGCGTGTGGCAACGATTGGATTGGACAAAAAAGCAGAAGGCAAGATGTTGCGCAAGGATATGATCCCCCGAGAACGGCTGCGGGTGCACGATCGCATCCGGTGCCTGATTTATGAAGTCAAAGAGGGCAACCGGGGTCCTGAGATCTATCTCTCCAGGGCCCATCGGAATTTTTTACGCCGCTTGCTAGAAAATGAAGTCCCCGAGATTTACCACGGCGTGGTCGAGATCCGTTCGATTGCACGTGAACCCGGTCAACGCGCAAAGGTTGCCGTTTCAGCCACCCAGCAGGGTATTGACCCCGTGGGTGCTTGTGTAGGCGTGCGCGGTGTGCGCATCCAGGCCATTGTGCGTGAGTTGAGCGATGAGAAGATTGATGTGATCGAGTGGAGCAATGACTCGGCGGCTTTTATCGCCAAAGCGCTCAGCCCGGCCCGTGTGCTTGGTGTTTACTTGGTTGAAAGCGGTGAAGAAGGCAAAACAGCCACTGTGGTTGTGCCCGAGGATCAGCTTTCCCTGGCCATTGGCCGGGACGGGCAGAATGCACGCCTGGCAGCCAAGCTGACCGGATGGCGCATTGATATCAAGAGCCAGCTCGAAGCAGCCACAGATGCTATGCAGAAGCTGATGGAAGACCCGGCTTATGCCGAGATGGCAGAGCGTGAAGCTGAGGCACAGGAAAAGGTCGCCATTATGCTGGAAAAGAAGGCTGAAGGACGACCCCTGCCGCCAGAAGATTATGATTTCATGGCTAAATTCATCAACCGGGTTGAAAAACGAGTTGAAGCAAAGCTGCGGGAAGAGAACCTGGAAGAAAAACGCCGGTACGAAGAGGCCCTGGCCACCGTACCTGAATTGACCTTTGAGATCGACATCCTCGATGTAGACCTTAAAGAGCATATTTTGTTCATCTTGCAAGAAGCCGGCATGGACACACTCGGTGATCTGGTGCTGCAGATGCGCATTGATCCCGACAGGATTTTAGGCCTGAACGGGATTGGCCCGAAAACCTTTGCTGAAATTCAGGAGCTGACGGATGGCTTGCGGGTGATCCCCGAAGAGCCCCAACCCGAACTGGAAGCGATCGTTGAAGCCCAGCCAGAAGAAGCGGCTGTGGAGGAAGCGGAAATCGTTGAGGAGGCGCCTGAGCTTCCTGAACCAGAAGTTGAAGAAGAACCGGTTGTCGCTGAGACGCCTGAAGTGGTTGAACCTGTCAAACCTGCAGTTCCTGAGAAACCCAAACCGGTTGAGGAAGAAGAAGAGGAAGATGATTTTGACAAGCTCTTCTCTTATGATGCATCCAAATACGGCTATTACGAACCTGAAAAAGTTACGTTTGATGAAGAAGAACAGGAAGAAGTCAAACCGACTAAGAAGAAGAAACGGAAAAAACCACGGCCGCCAGTGGATGAACCAGATACCTGGGATGAATGGTAGGCCATCAAACTGAGTTGCGATTAAATGGTCAAGAAAATAGCAAAGCGCAGCAAACACGTTCCTAATCGCACCTGTGTAGGTTGCCGGGAAGTATTGCCAAAGCGTTCATTGGTCAGAATTGTCAAAGGGCCTGAAGGCGTTGATGTTGATCTGACTGGCAAAGCCCACGGCAGGGGTGCGTACCTGCACAATCAGCGCGCTTGCTGGGAACGGGGCGTTAAAGGCGCCCTTGATCATGCATTGAGAACCAAGCTGACCGATCAGGAGCAAGAAAATTTACTGGCTTTCTTTGATCGTCATCTGGCTGAAGAAGCCCTGGTTCAAACGGGGGCAGAGGAATTGTCATGATGAATTAAGATCATCTGATCGCTCCTCAGAAATTGAATAAAAACATAGCCTCTGTGGTATGGCAGCATACCCACAGATGGCCGAATTGACATGGAGGTGTTGTGTGAGCGATATAGAGATCAATAAAATTATCCTACCTTATAGTATCAGTGTGCGTGAACTGGCCGAAAAGATGGACGCCAGCCCGATTGAGGTGATTAAAGTCCTCATGGCGAATGGCGTGATGGCCAGCATTAACCAGAACGTCGATTTTGACACTGCTGCGGTTGTTGCCAGTGAGCTGGGCTTCGAGCCAGAACTGGAACAGCAAGAAGAAGTAAAACCGGAGGATGTGGGGGAGATCCCATTGTGGCGCCGTGTGATTGCTGATGAGGAAGAAGAGAATTTGGTCCCCAGACCACCTGTGGTGACGATTCTGGGTCATGTTGATCATGGCAAGACCACATTGTTAGATGCAATTCGGCAAACCAACGTTGCTGGCGGCGAAGAGGGCGGGATTACACAGCATATTGGCGCTTATCAGATCGAGCACAAGGGCAAGAAGATTACCTTTTTAGATACCCCTGGCCACGCAGCCTTCACATCAATGCGGGCGCGAGGCGCCCAGGGGGCTGATATTGTCATTCTGGTGGTGGCAGCCGATGATGGCGTGATGCCGCAAACCAAAGAAGCGGCCAACCATGCCAAAGCAGCGCGGGTGCCGATTATCGTGGCATTGAACAAGATGGACTTACCTTCTGCCAACCCCGATCTGGCCAAACGCCAGTTAGGGGAAATTGACCTGGTCCCCGATGAATGGGATGGTGATACGATCATTGTCCCTGTTTCTGCGACCAAGAAACAGGGCTTGGATGACCTGTTGGAAGCGATCCTTTTGGTGGCTGACAATCAGGAGATCCACGCCAACCCCAAAGGGGAGGTGCTGGGTACCGTGGTTGAGGGCGAATTGGACCGGTTCCGGGGTGTAATGGCGACCCTCCTGCTGCAAAACGGCACGATCAAAATGGGCGATACGATCCTGGCTGGCAAAGCGCACGGCCGCATCAAGGCCATGTTTGACTTTCGCGGCCAGCGGATTGAGGAAGCAGGCCCAGCCACACCGATTGTTGTGATGGGTTTAAGCGATGTTCCCCATGCTGGGGATCTGTTCAGGGTGGTTGAATCGGATAAAGAGGCACGGGCGATCGTTTCGGAGATTGAATCCGGCGAGAAACCCGGCGGGTCTACGCCGAAAATCTCACTTGAAGACCTGTTTGAAAAAATGCAGGCTGGTGAAACGCAGGAATTGCGCCTGATCATCAAAGCTGATGTGCAGGGTTCTTTAGAGCCGATCGTAAATTCATTAACCGATTTGGGCGCAAAGGAACCTGAAGTTGATATTAATGTGCTGCACCAGGAAATTGGCAACATCTCAGAAAGTGATGTCATGCTGGCAACGGCTTCGAACGCCATCGTGATTGGTTTTGCTGTAGAAGCGGATAACGCCGCTGAGCGGTTGGCTGAAAAAGAAGGCGTATCGATCCGTTCCTATACCATTATCTACCGCCTGATTGAAGATATCGAAAAAGCGATTAAAGGCATGCTCAAGCCCGAGATGGTGGAGCGGGTGATCGGCCGAGCTAACGTGCTGGCCACCTTCAGCGTCTCCCGGTTTAAGGTTGCGGCGGGGTGCCGCGTGGTGGATGGCGAACTGCGCCGCAATGCCCACATACGAGTCATCCGTGGCGGCCAGGTGGTCTTTGAGGGTGAAATTGGATCTCTCAAGCGGGGTAAGGATGACGTGCGCGAGGTCCGTGAGGGCTTTGAGTGCGGCGTGGCATTAAAGCAATTCAGCGAGTTCGAAGAGGGCGACCTGCTGGAATGTTTTGTTATCGAACAAGAAAAAATTTAAGGAGTTTAAGATGCCTTCAGATATCCGATTGAAACGCATTCAGGATCAGATTCATCAAGTAATGACAGAGATTTTGGAATCTAGAGTCAATGACCCACGGCTTGACCATGTGTATGTCACGGATGTCTCTGTCGATCGCGAGTTGGATTTCGCTAATATCTATGTAGCTTCCCTGGCCGGAAAAGACCAGGCACAGGATATTCTCGATGGCTTGGAGGCAGCCAGCGGTTTTATCCGCTATAACCTCAGCCAGGAAATGAAGTTACGTGTGATGCCGAAATTACGCTTTTTCTGGGATGAAACTCCCGACCATGCAGAGCGGATTGAGGAGCTGCTTTCGGAAATTCGCTCAGAACGTGAAGCGCGTGGGGATGTTGATGTTGAGCCCGAAGGTGACCTCGGCGAGGAACTTGATGAGTCAACAGATTGACGAAAAAATCGCGGCCCAATTTGAACGCGCACAACGCATCTTAATCGCCTCTCACATCCGGCCGGATGCAGACGCTGTGGGATCGCTGTTGGGATTAGGCCTTGCCCTGATGGACAAAGGCAAATCTGTTCAAATGGTGCTGGAAGACGGCGTAGATAAATATCATTATTTGCCTGGCTTCGAACACGTCACCCGGACACCCCAAGGCGAAACCGATATGATTGTCGTGGTGGACTGTTCGGATTCTGACCGGGTGGGAACTGTGCTGGATGATTATGGCCGGCCGGATCTGGTGGTCGACCATCATAAAACCAACCTTGCTTTTGGCGCCATCAACCTGGTTGAACCCGAACAGGTAGCGACAGCGGCCATTTTGGTCGATCATATGCCTGAATGGGGCTTAACCCTCACGGCTGAGGTGGCCATGGCTTTGCTGGCCGGGATTGTGGGCGATACGATTGGTTTTCGGACGCCTAATGTGGATGCGGAGGTTTTGCGGAAAGCCGCACAACTGATTGATTTGGGTGCCGATTTGACGCATGTATATAACGAAGAATTGGTCATGCGGCCGTTCGACGCTGTGCGCTACTGGGGTGCAGGCTTAACCCGTTTAGAACAGGAGAGCGGCGTTGTGTGGACGAGCCTGACTCTGGCTGACCGCGAGGCGGCAGGGTATGAGACCGATGACGATGCCAATTTGGTCAACGTCTTATCCTCGGTGCGAGAAGCTCAGATTGCTGTCATCTTTGTGGAGCAGCCAGGTAGTTCTGTCAAAGTGAGCTGGCGGACCCGGCCTGGGCTGGACGTTTCGGAGATTGCCTATCGGTTTGGCGGCGGGGGGCACGCGGCTGCTGCGGGCGCCGACATTGTGGGCGATTTAGCAGAAGTCAAAAAGCGTGTTATCCAAGAGACGCTGCTTTTATTAGACAAAAATTCAGAGGAATAAGGAGTATAATAAAGAAAACTTGGGGAGTTAGGAAATGATATGAGTGAACAAGGTATAAACATCAAAGACGCTATTTCTGGGGTACTGGTGATTGATAAGCCAGTTGGGATGACCTCTCATGCTGTGGTCCAGGTTGTGCGCAATGGGACCGGGATCCGCCGGGCCGGGCACACGGGCACTTTAGACCCGCGTGCTTCAGGCGTACTGGTAGTTTTGGTGGGGCCAGCAGTGCGCTTAAGCGAGTATGTTTCGGCCTCGGACAAGCGCTACCAGGCGATCATCCGCCTGGGCGAGACAACCGATACCTACGATGGCGATGGTGAGATCACCAGCCGTTCGCCAGTGAATGTTACCGCTGAACAGATTGAAGAAGCCTTAACCCAGTTTGAGGGCACAGTTGAGCAGGTTCCACCTGCGTATTCGGCCAAAAGAATTCATGGCAAAAAGGCCTATGAGTTGGCGCGTGAAGGCGAAGAAGTTGAACTGGAAGCCAAGGAGATCGACGTATATCACCTTGAGCTGCTGGAGTGGGACCCGCCAGAAGCCATCATCGATGTTTTCTGCTCATCCGGCACCTATGTGCGTTCGCTGGCCAATGACCTGGGAGAAGTATTGGGCTGCGGCGGCCATCTTGTTGGTCTGCGCAGGACCAAGAGCGGTGAATTTGCACTCAGGGATGCGGTTCAGCTTCGCAAACTTGAAGATGCATTTCAAATTGGTGATTGGTATAAGTACCTGATCCCCGCTGCTGAGGCCCTGGGAGATTGGCCTTCCCGCGAGCTGACCTTTGAAGAGGTGGATTTGGTCCGCCATGGTCACCGGGTTCCTGTTGAAGTTCCCCCTGAGAACCCCGACCACTGGATTAGGGCGATCAGCCAGCAAGGCGAGCTGGTGGCTTTGATGGAGTATTTACCGGAAGAAAAAGAATGGCAGCCGAGGAAAGTATTCTTCAGCTAGACCCAATTGATCAACATATTTTCGTATTCAGAAAATCGCCCTTTCTTCGGTTTTGAGGGAGGGGTGGTTTTATGAATAGGATCACCACCTGGTTATGCAAAATTTTGTCCCACCTGACCTGAATATCCATAACTTTGCAGCGCTTGGTCCCGTGCTCGATGATGATGCCTGCATCACCATCGGCAACTTCGATGGGGTCCATTTGGGCCACCAGGCGATCATCCAGCACATGGTAAAAGAAGCTCAACTGCAAGACCTGGCTGTGCTGGTAGTCACGTTTTACCCCAACCCCTACGTATTTTTCAACCAACCCCAAAAGCCGTATTACCTCTCAACCCCGCGTGAAAAGGAACGCCATTTGCTGGCTTTGGGGGTTGATCGGGTGATTACTTTTTGGTTTAATCAAGATTTTGCAGCCCTTTCTGCAGAGGATTTCTTAACCAAGCTCAAACAAACCATGGGGCTTAACCAACTGATGGTCGGCGAGGATTTTGCGCTGGGAAAAGGGCGCCATGGGACAATCCCTGTCTTAAAGCAGATTGGGCAGGTGCAGGGCTTCAGGGTGGAAACCTTCCCGCATATTGACCTGGGCACCCAGGAGATCTCCTCCACGCGCATCCGGCAATTGTTGGACCAGGGTGCTGTTGACCAGGCTGGGGAGCTGTTAGGGCGTCCCTACACCGTAGCTGGTGAGGTAACGCATGGGTCTGACCGGGGCGGACGGATCGGCTTACCAACCGCGAATATTGAACATTGGCCGCACAAAAAGCTGCCGGCAGTAGGCGTGTATGCCACCCGGGTACACCTGCAAGGCCAGGTATACCGGGGGCTCACCAATATTGGCTATCGACCTACCTTTGAAGCGCAATCGCTGGTGAATGTTGAAACGCATATCCTGGATTTTTCAAGAAACATCTATGGCGAAATGCTTGAACTGGAATTTATCCAAAAGCTCAGAGATGAGCAAAAATTTTCTGGTGTAGCTGCCTTACTGGCGCAAATTGAGCGTGATAAAGCCCAAGCCCAAAGGATTTTTCAGCATGACGAATAAACGACGACGGATCTACCTGCTCAGCCCAAAGGCTTACAGCCCCGAGACGATCGCGGTGGCCTTTGCCAAGACCTCCCGCTCCCCCCAGCCCTTCGATGAGATTGCTGCCGAGTTAAATGACGAAAGTTCAGCCCAGTTTCACGAAAAATGGGTGGTGGGCTATGGACATAGTTCCGTGGCGGAGCACGCGGTGCTGCATTTGGCGCTGGAAAACGTCTCTCGGCTGGCGATAGAAACGATTGAGGCCAACCGGTTGGCATCTTACACTGAAAAATCCACCCGTTACCAGCTGTGGGATGCGGATGCTTACTACACGCCTGATGAACTGGTTGGCAGTTCCTACGAAGCGGATTTCAATCACCTGTGCTTGCGGCTGTTTGAGACCTATTTAGCGTGTATCCCTCAGGTAAAGGCCTGGCTGCGTGAGACCCTGCCCCAGGGTGCGGATGAACCGGACCGGGCTTATGAACGCCGACTGGCGCCGGCCGCAGTGGACATTTGCCGGTTCTTGCTGCCGGCGGCTTCGCTGGCTAATGTGGGCGTGACGATCAACGCCCGGGCACTGGAGTATGCGATTTGCAAGATGCTCAGCTCGCCCCTGGCTGAAGTGCAGGCAATCGGCGAACGGCTGCGGGAGGTCGGTCAATTGGAGACGCCCACCTTGATCAAGTATGCTGCCTGTAACGATTATTTTCTGGCGGTGGAGGATAGGCTCTCAGCCTGGAGTCAGCAGATACCCGGTCAGAGCAGTAAAGCCCAGGATTTCCGCTTGCTGGACTGGGATCAGGACGGCCAGGAACAGGTCTTGGCTGCGGCGCTGTTCCGGTTTGGGCACCAGGCTGATGCTGAAGGCTGTTTGGAAGCTGTTAAAGACCTTTCGGGGGAGGCTAAAGCCCAATTGGCGGCCGATCTGATGGCCGGGCGGAGTAGATTCGATCAGCCCTTGCGTGAGTTTGAGTATGCCCACCTGACTTTTGAAGCGGTGATGGACCAGGGCGCATATTTTGAGTTTAAACGCCATCGGATGATGACGCAGACCGTCCAGCCCCTGAGTGCATCTTTGGGATTTGCGGTGCCAAAAGGAATCTCGGCTTCTGGTTGTGAGGAGCCCTATCTTGAGGTCATGCGCCAGGCGGCCCGGCTGTATGAGCAGATCAGCGAGTGGAATCCTGCGGTGGCCAGTTACGGGATCCCTAACGGGTTTAACCGGCGGATTTTGTTCACCATGAATTTGCGGGAAGTGTTTCACTTCTGCCGGTTGCGTGGTGCGACAAACGCCCACTTTTCGATTCGGCGGGTGGCTTACCAGATGGCTGAAGCCGTTAAAGGGGTTTACCCCCTGTTGGGCAGCTACCTGGACATGCCGTCTGATACCACCTGGAAGGCACTCGAGGACCAATATTTTACATCTATCAAAATGCACTGAGTCTTTTGGCTGGTATAACGTCGCTGCGCGATGTGATGGTAATATGGCTGAACACAGGCGTTGCCGCCAACCCAAGGGGTAGATCGCCTTTGTAGTCTTGTTTATCCGGGAGAGCGCATGACGATTTTTAAACGAATTATTTACCTCTTGTGGAACCAGGATGAGCGGCGCCTGCGGGCGTTGTGGCGACTGGGGAGTCATACGCTGCTGGTGCTGATCCTGACATCGCTGTTTACCCTCGGGTTGCTGTCCCTGGTTGTTTTGCTGGATGTGGCTGGCGGGGCGAATGTTCAGGATGTGCTGGGGGGAACCGGCCCGATCCAATGGGCTGAATCACCGTGGATGCTGATGGTGATCACACCGCTGGCGACATTTTTAGGCATTTTGGGGGCGACTTTTATCACAGGACGGTGGATCGACCGCAGACGGTTTACTGCGTTTGGCTTTTCCTTTTCAAAGCGTTGGTGGATTGATTTTGTATTCGGATTGGGGTTAGGGGCCCTATTGATGGGTTTAATCTTTTTGGCAGGCTGGCTAACGGGGGGCTTGCAGGTGACGGGCTATTTTGTGGTCAATCAACCTGCGGGGGGCTTTATTGAAGGATTTTTACAGGCGCTGGTATTCTTTATATTTGTGGGGGTGTACGAGGAGTTGCTCTCGCGCGGCTACCATCTGATCAATTTGGCAGAAGGTTTTAACCTCAAATGGATCGGAAAGCGCACTGCCTTATTATTGGCATTCGGCCTGTCTTCGCTGGTTTTCGGGGTTTTGCACCTGGGCAACCCCAACGCGACCTGGGTCAGCGCGGTCAATATCAGCCTGGCGGGGGTTTTCCTCGGGTTAGGGATGGTATTAACGGGCAGCCTGGCCATCCCGATTGGGCTGCATATCACGTGGAATTTTTTCCAGGGGAATGTGTTCGGGTTTGCAGTCAGCGGGGTGCGTACGGGAGCCACTTTGATTGCCACCCAGGCCACCGGCCCGGTTTGGTTAACCGGGGGCGAATTTGGACCCGAGGCGGGTTTGCTCGGTTTTGCGGCTATGGTGATTGGGGGTCTCCTGACCGTGCTGTATGTGCGCCGCAGAGGTCCGCTTGGATTCCAGACCGATTTAGCGCAATATGAGCCACCGGCCAGGGAATTACGTGAAGAGTAACCTTAAATAATATATAATTACTTATCGTATATTTTCCACACAACCAAAAATTGGCGTTCAGGTGAACTTTCCATTTGCTTTTGCTCCTAATATCTTGCCTTCGGTCATCGCTATTTTGATTTTTATCCTCATGGCACTTTACAGCATTAAAAACCGGGGTGTGCCCGGGGCGATGCCCTTTGCTTTTGCCTGCCTGTTTGGCATGTTCTGGTCACTGGGATTGATCCTGGAAATTTCAGCGGTGGCGCTGGAGACCAAAATTTTCTGGCATAAGTTTATGGTCATGTGGCAGCTGCCCACCACGACGGCTATCACCTGCTTTATCCTCGAGTATGCCCGCCCAAAGCGTTGGCTGACCCGCCGAAACCTGGTTTTGCTTTCGATTGTGCCCCTGCTCTCGATGATCATGAGCATCACCAACGATCGCCATTTCCTTTTTTGGCAAGGTTTCCTTTTTGAGGAGGCTTTAATCCCGATCCAAACCCCGGTGCTGCAATTTTTCTTGGCCTATGGCTATTTACTGGGTGTGATCAACTTGATCGTTTTTATCTGGCTGTTTATCCACTCGCCGGAGAACCGCTGGCCTGTGGTCATCATGACGGTCGGTCAGATCTTGGTGCGCACGTTTATCTCACTGGAGTTAATCTTCCAGGTTCGCTTGCGGCTGCCCCTGACTGCGGTCGGTTTGGTGTTAATCTCAATGGTTTATGCGGTTGTCATCTTCCGTTTTCGCATTTTAGGGCCGATCCCACTGGCTCGTGAGGTAGTGGTCGAACGGATCCCAATCGGCATCCTCATATTGGATGATCGTGGGCAAGTTTCAAGCCTCAACCCGGCTGCCGAGCGTATATTGAGCGTGACCAGTAAATCTGCCAGGGGAAAGCCGATCAGGGCTGTGCTGCCTGATTTCCCGCAAGGGAAACTGGCAGCAGGTCATCAAAGCGAGTTCAGCCTTGAATCGGTTGGTAATAGCAGAGATTATCGGCTGGATATTTTGATATTGAAAGATTGGCGGGATCTGTATGTAGGCCAGTTGCTGATGCTGGCAGACGTGACCGAGCAGCGTAAGGCCCAGGCCCGGATCCTCGAACAAGGGCGGGTGGTGGCGACCCTGCAAGAGCGGGATTTGCTGGCACGCGAGCTGCATGATGACCAGGCACAGGTGCTGGCCTTCATCCACACCCAGGGGCAAACCATTCAGCGGCTACTTCAGCGCGGTGATGTTGAAACCGCCAGCGCTTATCTTGAGCGCCTGGTTGCGGTTGCTCAAGAAGGGGAAATAAATCTACGCAAATCGATAATGGAAATGCGCCTGAGTTTAAGTGAACAGGGGCTGCTGGCAACCATGGAGAAATTCCTTGCCCAGCTGGAACAGTTTTATGATCTCCCTACAGAAGTTGTTTTGGAAGAGGGCTTCAAACAACCCGGGCTGGACCCCATGGTTGAGGTGCAGCTTTTGCGCATTTTACAGGAAGCACTCAACAACGTCAGGAAACATGCCCAGGCAGGACAGGTGAAGATTCGGTTTGCATCGGTTGCGGATGAGCTGTGCATTTCGGTGCAGGATGATGGCCGGGGGTTTGACCTTTCCGGGAACGGTATTGACCCCGAACAACACTTTGGTCTGCAGATGATGCGCGAGCGGGCCGAGGGGATTGGCGGGAGGATCCAGTTTTCCTCTCAGCCGGGACAGGGGACAGAAGTCAGGGTGTGTGTGCCCATCGTTGTTGAGAAAGGACTGGCATGAAGCAGCTATCCAGTTTGCGGGTTATGCTGGTGGATGATCACAACCTGTTTTTGGAAGGGTTGAGAAATTTGCTCGTCTCGGAGGGCGTCCCGGTGGTGGGGATGGCCCATGATGGTTATGCGGCGCTCAAGCTGGCGCGCCAGGTCAAACCGGATGTGATCCTGATGGATATCCACATGCCGCGCTGCGATGGGGTTGCAGCCACTCGTTTGATCAAGGCCGAGCTGCCGGAGATCAAAATTGTGATGTTGACCATGTCGGAGGATGAGGGGGATTTGTTTGAGGCGGTACGCAGCGGGGCATCGGGTTACTTGGTCAAAAGCCTGGATGCGGATGATTTCTTTGCGTATCTAAAAGAACTGCAAACGGGTCATCCACCGTTTTCGCCGGGTTTGGCTGAGAAAATCCTCAGGGCTTTTTCTGGACAGCCTTCCCGGATGAAGCCTGGAGACGAGGAATCCAGCGGGTGTCCTGAAGCAAAAGAATTATCACCGCGCCAGATGCAAATTTTGACGCTGGTAGCCCAGGGGCAAACCTACCGGGAGATTGCCGCTACGCTCAGTATTGCTGAGCGCACGGTCAAGTATCATATGGGGGAAATTTTGGACTGCCTGCATTTGCAGAACCGTGCCCAGGTGATTGCGTACGCTGCCCGCATGGGGTTGACGCGATCGGAGGAGGTGTGAGGTGGGTTGGCGGAGAATTAGTGTCTTTTTGATGTATCAGCGAATTATCCAATCGTTCTGAGACCCGCCAACCCACCCTACCACTTTACACATTGTCACGTGGGTCCTGGCGGACCACACGTGACCTACGGCTATGAGCTATCAGCTATGAGCTATCAGCTATGAGCTATCAGCTTTAACCATTCCCCATTCACGATTCACTATTCACATAACAATAACTGTCCCTTTATTCAGCACCGACTGTACCTTCGGGCATTCCCATGAGGGGCATTAATTTTGTATGCTGTAGGCATCCACAGAAAAGAGGCATTACTTGGCGGCTCAGCATAGCGTGCTGGTGTATGG
>JBLRWR010000032.1:0-14035 GCA_047921135.1 Candidatus Brevefilum sp. | reverse complement strand
CTATGGATGTGGTCATTCACCTTCTTGGCTGCCAAACATTTATCTCTTTTTTACCCCCAAATGTAACCATCAAAAAGACCAGGTCAGCCTGTAAGCCGCATTCTGTCCGGCGGGAATCCCGCCTGGATGGACATCTGTCTGGGCTGACGGTTACCCGTCAGCTCGTGCAGTCTACCCGGAGATGATTGGGAGCCGGGCTGCTCCCGCCTGCTAACAGGCTTCTCTCCTGCTTGACCTTGCACCGCATGGGGGTTGCCTGGCCGGGGTCATTGCTGGCCCCGCCGGTGGTCTCTTACACCGCCGTTTCACCCTTACTCACCCGGGGGTGAGCGGTTTGCTTTCTGTGGCCCTGTTCCAAACGTTTACACGCTTCCGGGCGTTACCCGGCATGCTGCCCTGTGGTGTGCGGACTTTCCTCGGACACCGTGTGCCCGCGTCCATCCAGCTGACCTGGTCATTTTTGAAGGGACATTCATTATACGCTTAATTTATTAGATTTGTGCTGGATTATTGAAGGAAAAGGCCTGGTTGATCTGCATGTTGACGAAAAACTTGACAAGATCTGTCATATTAATGTATGCTAACCATTATCCCTGAGATCGGAGGTTTTTTCAATGAGTCCCCAATATTCTCGAGAAGCAATTCGGGATGTGATTGAATCGGCGGACAGATGGAATCTTATGAAACCCTCAGCGGCGAAGCTGAAGCAGCCCGAGATGAGGTCATCAATGTGGTCAACAATTTCTTTTATGAAAAGCTAACTGCGATTCCGAAGATAAAGGCCTATATGGTTTCAATCCAGGAAAGGGCATGAAAAAGGCTGATTCTGACTGGACAAAAGGTTGACGTTCAGGTAAAATAGACTTTCGTGAAAATTGAAAGAAATCCAGAAAGTTATTGGAGGTAGGACCTTGGCAAATATCAAATCGCAAATCAAACGCAATCGTCAAAACTTAAAGCGACGAGACCTGAACCGTGTGTATCGCGGTCGTGCCCGCACTGCCCTTAAGAAAGCCAGACTGGCCATCGAGAGCGGCAATGTTGAGGAAGCTCGCGCAGCAACCCAGATCGCAACAAAGGCTTTAGATAAAGCCGCTGCAAAAGGCGTTTTTCATAAGAATAAAGCCGCCCGACAGAAAAGCCGCTTGGTGCAGCATTTAAACAATATGGAGTAGCGCCAACGCGCTAATTCCCTGTTTCATTTTGAAAAGATGTGCAGCGGGAGCGTAAAACGCTCCCGTTTTGCGTTATAAGCATTAGCCAGTTAACTGGCTGATGGCGATTTTAGTTGAGGTGAAACGCATTTTGATCATCTGTGTTTGGTAAGGATGATTGAACCCAAAATGCTTCGCATAGGCATAGCTATTATCTTAAGAACTACCGGGTCACTTCTTTATCCCCCCACGAGGTGTTATAATACTCGAGGTTTGTTTGCGCGTACAAGGAACATTAATTTAAATGTTTGAAGAAGAAAAATTATTTATCGAATCAAAAATCAGGGCGTATTTAGAAACCCAGGAGATTGAAGACGCAGCCATTGAATTCAGGCAGATCCCCTTCAGCGGTGAATGGGGGATGGCCGTGCCTTTATTCCCGGTTGCCGCCGGGGAAGCGCGTGCGGGTAAGCGAGTGATCGTCCCAAAACGCGCCCAGGAACTGGCGGAGGGCATTAAAACCCACCTGGGAGATGACCTGGGCGGGTTTTCGCATGCCGAAGCGGTCAACGGCTATTTGAACTTATATTTTGACACCGCGGCCTATGCCCAACGGGTGGTGGATACGGTTTTAGACCAGGGTGCCGATTACGGCCGCATGCCCGATCGCGACCAGCGGGTGATGGTTGAGTATTCTCAGCCCAATACGCATAAGGCTTTTCACGTTGGACATTTACGCAATGTGATCCTGGGCGGCAGCATGTGCCGGATTTTAGAGTTCGCCGGGTTTGAGGTCATCCGGGCCAATTATTTAGGCGATATTGGGCTGCACGTGGTCAAATGGATGTGGAACTACCTCAAGAACCATGCCGGCGAGACCCCCGACCAGGACCGCACGCATTGGATGAACCAGATCTATGCAGAGGCGGATCAACTCTTCCAGAACCCTGATAATGAAGCAGAAGTCCGAGCGCTGTATGCCCGCTGGAACCAGCGCGACCCGGAAATTGTTGAATTGTGGAAGCAAACTCGGCAGTGGTCTTTGGAGGGGTTTGAGCAAATCTACGACCAGTTAGATGAATCCTTTGACCGCATCTATTTTGAAAGCGAAGTGGAAGACTCGGGCACTCATCTGGTTGAGGGTTTGATTCAGCAGGGCCTTGCCCAGGATGAACGGCCGGATGGGCCGGTGTTCATTGATCTGGATCAGGTCACCGGAACTGAGGAGGAGTACCGGGTTTTGGTGGTACTCAGATCAGATGGCTCCTCACTGTATGCGACCAAAGACCTGCCCCTGGCCATCCAAAAATTTGAGGAATATGACCTGGATCAATCGATCTATGTGATTGATGTGCGCCAGTCTTTGTACTTAAAACAGATCTTCAAAACCCTGGAGATTTTGGGTTACGAATGGGCGGATAAGCTCTACCACCTGGCGTATGAGTTGGTTAACCTGCCAGGGAATGTGACGATGTCTTCCCGGGAGGGGACGGTGGTGCTGTTTGATGACCTGATGAGGGAAGCGACTCAGCGGGCGAAAGCTATTGTATCAGAGAAGAACCCGGAATTAACGGATGCAGAAAAGGGCGAGATTGCTGAAGCGGTGGCTCTGGGTGCATTAAAGTACACCATGCTCTCACGGGATAATACCAAGGTGGCCACCTTTGATTGGGATGCGGCACTGGATTTTAACGGCCAGGCAGCACCTTATATTCAATATGCCCATGTGCGGGCTGGCAGCATTTTGCGCAAGGCTGGAGAACACCGCCTGGCATATGCAGCATTTCCGGAGGAGCTGCACAAAACCGAAGTGGATTTGATTGAATTGATGACGCGCTTGCCCGCTGAGGTGGCGCGGGCTGCAGAGGAATACCGGCCGCTGGTGATTGCCAACCTGTCTTTTGAGCTGGCCAGGGCCTTTAACGATTTTTATAACACCTGCCAGGTGCTCAACGCCGAACCGGCCGTGCGCGCCTACCGGCTGCGTTTGGTAGCAGCAGCACAACAGGTGATTGCTACCAGCCTGGATTTGCTGGGGATTAAGGCACCCAGCGTCATGTAATCAATACTCACTAACCAATGATTTAACAAGGAGAAAACCATTCATGAAGAAAATTCGAACCATCATTATGGGTGCTGCAGGGCGTGATTTTCACAACTTCAACACCTATTACCGGGGCAATGAGGCCTACGAAGTGGTCGCTTTCACGGCCACGCAGATCCCGAACATTGACGACCGCAAGTACCCGGCTGCATTAGCTGGCGAACTGTACCCTGAAGGCATCCCGATTTTGCCAGAAGCACAGCTGGAAGCGCTGATTAAAGATGAGAACATCGACCAGGTGGTGTTTGCCTACAGTGATGTGCCTTATGACTATGTGATGCACAAAGCCGCGCTGGTGAATGCTGCTGGTGCTGATTTTCGCCTGCTAGGGACCAAAGAGACGCAGGTTAAATCGACCAAACCGGTGGTCGGCGTATGCGCCGTGAGGACGGGTTCGGGGAAGAGCCAAACCACCCGGCGGGTTTCTTTGATTTTGCGCGAGATGGGTTATAAAGTGGCTGCCATCCGCCACCCGATGCCCTACGGCGACCTGGTAAAACAAAAAGTGCAGCGTTTTGCAAATTACAGCGACCTGGATAAGCACGAATGCACCATTGAAGAGCGTGAGGAGTATGAACCGCACATCGATAATGGGATTATTGTGTATGCCGGTGTGGATTATGAAGCAATCCTGCGTGAGGCTGAAAAAGAGGTCGATATTGTCTTGTGGGATGGCGGTAACAATGACTTCCCCTTCTATGTCACTGATCTGTTGATCGTGGTGGCGGACCCGCACCGAGCCGGGCATGAATTGCGCTACTACCCTGGAGAAACGAATGTGCGCATGGCGGATGTGTTTGTGATCAACAAGGTGGATACGGCTAACCCGGACGACGTAATCACCGTGCGGGATAACCTGCACATGCTTAACCCGAACGCCGTGGTGATTGAAGGTGCTTCGCCGCTGTTTGTGGATGACCCCGACGCGATCCGCGGCAAGCGGGTGCTGGTGGTGGAGGACGGCCCCACGCTGACCCACGGTGAAATGGCTTATGGGGCGGGTTTTGTGGCTGCCCGCCGGTTTGGTGCTGGTGAAATTGTCGACCCACGGCCGTATGCGGTTGGATCGATACGTGAGACTTACGAGAAATACCCCGGTACCGGGACGATTTTACCGGCGATGGGCTACGGCGATGCGATGATGCGCGACCTTGAAGAGACCATCGACGCAGCCGATGTTGACCTGGTGTTGAGCGGCACCCCCATTGACCTGACCCGGGTGATCAAGATCAACAAACCGATCCAGCGGGTACGTTACGAGCTTCAGGAGATCGGAGAACCGACCCTGGAGACCATACTAAAAAAACAATTTGGATAAACCAAATTAGAATTTTGAAATTACGGGGTTGCCCTTACCGGCGACCCCGTTTTGTGCTTAATGCGGTAAGATTCACAACTGGACTTTGATTTAAATGCCAAGAAAGCAAGAGTATTGTAATTATGTATTTTGATGAAGCGGAAATATATGTGCAATCCGGACGGGGTGGGGATGGCATGGTGCACTTTCACCGTGAAAAATACCGTCCGCGCGGCGGTCCTGATGGCGGTGATGGTGGTCGGGGCGGTGACGTGATTTTGGTGGTCAACCGAACCAAGAATACCTTGTTCGATTTTCGCCATCGGTCGCGGTATATTGCGGATGACGGCCGCCCAGGCGGGCCGAATAACATGTCCGGCAAGTCAGCCAAGGATTTGGTCGTCGAGGTGCCGCCCGGTACGCTGATCTACGATGTGGAATCCGGCGACCTGCTGGGTGACCTGGTAGAAGATGGCCAGGAGCTGGTGGTGGCCAAGGGCGGCCGGGGTGGGCGGGGCAACCAGCACTTTGCGACCAGCCGTAACCAGACGCCGCGCATGGCGGAGCGGGGTGAGCCAGAAGAAACCAAGACACTCAGGCTTGAGCTGAAGATGATCGCCGATGTGGGTATTGTTGGCGTGCCCAATGCGGGCAAATCCAGCTTATTGGCGGTGGTCTCGAATGCCAAGCCCAAAATTGCCAACTACCCCTTTACCACATTGACGCCCAACTTAGGCGTTGCCAAGCTCGACCTGGATACGATCCTGGTGTTGGCAGACATCCCCGGGCTGATCGAAGGGGCCCACCAGGGGGTTGGTCTGGGATTTTCGTTCTTACGTCATATTCAGCGCACGCGGGTGTTGATCCACATGCTGGATGGGCTGTCTGAGGACCCACTCTCAGATTTCTCGCAGATCAACAGCGAGATGGCCTTATTTGACGAGAAGATTGTTGAAAAACCGCAGGTCGTTGCCTTCAATAAAATGGACCTCCCAGATGTTCAGGCGCGCTGGCCTGAGGTAGAGCAAGCGCTTAAAAAATTGGGGTTCGAGGTGATCCCTGTTTCCACAGTGACCCATGAGAACATTCAAAAAATGATGTGGCGGGCGGTTGCTCTTTTGGATGAGGCCCCTGAGCCACAAGCGGTTGAAGAAATGCCCGTCTACCGGGCCGAAGAAGACCCGCGCGCCTTTGAAATCGAGCGCACCCAGGAGGGGTGGGTTGTCCGTGGTGCAGCCATTGAACGATCTGCAGCCATGACGTATTGGGAACATCGAGAATCGGTCAGGCGTTTCCAGCGCTTGATGGATACCATTGGTGTGGAATCTGCATTGCGGGAGGCCGGGATTGAAGAGGGAGATACGGTCTTTGTGGGCGAGTATGCGTTAGAATGGCAGGATTGATTGATGGAGAATAAACGGATAGGGATTTTTGGCGGCACTTTTGACCCGCCGCACATTGGTCATTTAATCCTGGCTGCAGAAGCACGCGATCAACTGGCGTTGGATTGTACGATCTGGGTGCTGACGCCTGACCCGCCGCACAAACGCGGCAAAGAGATCTCGTCATTGAGCCATCGCCTGGCAATGGTTGAACTGGCCATCAGCGAGGATGACGGTTTTACTCTCTCTCATGTGGATATCGACCGGCCCGGTCCGCATTACACGGTAGATACCATCAACCTGTTGAAGCAGGAATTCCCCGAGCATACCCTAATTTACTTGATGGGTGGGGATTCATTGCATGACCTCCCCAACTGGTATGAGGTCGAGAAATTTTTAGCAGCACTGGATGGGATCGGCGTGATGCGCCGGCCAGACGACGATATCGACTTATCGCATTTGTACACCGCCCTCCCCCAGCTGGAGGAGAAGTTGAATTTTGTGACGGCACCGCTGTTGGAGATCTCTGCAGAACAGGTTCGCCGGCGAGCACGCCAAAACCGAAGCTATCGGTATTACGTACTGCCAAAAATCTACGCCTACATCCGCGATAACAAGGTTTATCAGTAAAATTTTCCTTTTAGGGAATGTTTAAGGCAGGTCAGGGCGTTTCAGGTTAGTTAAAGTGGGGAGAAAAGCTATTATTCGTCTGGAATAATTATATTAAATTAAAAAACTCACTGACCGGGTGAGGGGGGCACCCGGCCAGCGAGTAATTATATTAAATCATAGATTGTATTAATTGTCAATATGTTGATCAAATTTGATATAATTGATAAACACCACAATTTTGAACGACAAGCAAGCGATTTATTCTCAACAGAGGCTTGATTAGGGGTTTGCCTACCTCAAACGATCCTTATCTGGATAATTTCATTCCTCGTGGATTAAATTGATATTACCCACTGACATATCCAAATTGATGGTCAGGGTGTAGCCTTCGCTAAGGGTGGTGTAGGTCTGATCGGCGACCAGCCAGGTTCCCTGGGTGTTGACGTTGCTGACCGTTCCCTGGTTGTGGATGACGGCCTTTATCCCAGCAGGGATGATAATGGTCATGTTGCTGACGCCAGCTTTAATATCAACGACGGCATCCTGGTTAAGTACCCCAGCAAAATCGAGGGTGTAGTCACCGGCCCCGCCCGACATGGTCATCTGGCGGAAGTTGGCGTATCCTAAACCAAACAGCTTGGCTGAGGATGCTCCTGTGGTAAAGGTAAAGTCCTCTAATAACATTGGGTTTCGCGCATCAAACCGAAGGGTGGTGTCACTGGCGCCCTGGGTGATCTTGAGTTTGGTGAGTCCCAAGCCCGTCAGGTCAAAGCTGTTCTCACTGGCTCCGCCTTCGATTGTAAGACTGAGGGGGAGCGCGGTGGAGAGCCGCAAATCCCAGATATTTTCCACATCGCCCAGGGGTATCCCTGTTAACCTGAAAGGATTGACCTGCCTGATTTCAAAGTAGTTATCCCGGCGGATGAATTCTGGCTCCCAGGCTTCGACATTGTATTTGATAGTCCCGTTGACCAAACCTTCCGTATCTGGTGAGATGATAAACTTACCGCCGGTCATCTTAAAGACCAATTCAGTGACTTGATCCTTTTGTGGAATGGGTTCGTTAATGAACACGATCTGCGGATCGATGGTTTCAAGCTGAATGTTTTGGAGTGAGCACGCAAGTGTAGCGAATAAGAGTGCTGCCATTACTGCGAAGATTGGCTTTTTCATATTAAGATCCTTGTGATAAATGTTTTTTGCCTTCCTGATGGATCGGTTCCCTATTCATCGATATTCAGGGAAGTTTGTACCCAGAAGCGAGGAGCGCATTTTTGAGGTCAGCCAGGGATTTTTTACCAAATCCGGGAATATCAAGCATGCTTTCTTCGCTGCGTTCGAGCTTGGCAAGCACATCGTCCACGGTGGTCAAGCCTGCATCGATGAGGACATTATTGCTGCGTTCACCGAGGTTCAATATTTCGATGGGAACTTCGGGCCTGGCTACGACCTTAACCTCAGGCGTTTGCGGGATGACGTCATCAGTTTCATCCTCGAGTGTTGCATTCGGGAGTTCTTTTGTGGTGTCTTGCGCCTGAATTGGTGTGATAATTGCTTCCTCAGGTTTGCCTTCTTCGAATAACACCACCGGTTCAACATCTTCCTCCGGGCAAATTGTGCGCGGGTAAGTGTATGTACCAAAAAGTGTGGTGATGACCATGCCGAGGCCGAATTGCATGGCAATAAAGATTGGGAACCAGCCCACGCAGGGGATGCGGCCGACGCCCCAGGCGATCAGGTACAGGACCAGGTTACCCACTGCACCATTGAGCACAGGGTGCCAGGTGGTTTTAAATATCCCGTTGGCGATGCGTTTGCCCAGCAGGTAACCCAAAGCCAGCCAACCAACCAGCAGTGCTGTGGCATATACCAAACCGACCAGGATCACAAAGGGGATCAGGCAGATGGTGATGGTCAGCAAGAGGATGCTGGCCATGACCAGGGTGCTCAGGAATCCAAAGCCCAACATGGACCAAGGCTGCTTGTTGATGGCGTAGATCATCCGGTCAGCAGATTTGGGCATGATCAGCAGTAAGAGCGCACCCAACGCAAACAGCACCAAGATGTTGACCAGGAATTTGCCGATGCGAGTCAGGATGGGAATGGCTGAAAAAGTTCGCGTTCGGCGAATTTGGTTTCTCAGGCTTGAAAAACTTTCTGTGCCGAGTTCTCGCTGGATCTGGTTTCCAATGATGTTTGCATCCGGGTCGATGTTGATGTAACTAACAGGTGTGACCAAATCCCCTTCTACAACTGCCGATTCGGATAGATTGACGGTACCGCCGATCGCAGTAAGGTCGCCTTTGACTGTTCCATCAATGGTGACCAATCCGCCCAGTACAAAAACATTGCCATTGACGGTTGCCCTGGATTTGATTTCGACAACGCCGCCGATCACATTCAGATCGCCATCTAAAATGCGACCGTTTTCGAGTGTGTAACTTTCACCGATCACGATGCGGTCCTCGGCGGATGGGGCCGCGTGTGCCGGGGAGGGGAAGGCCAGCATCCCGATGAGGATGACTGTTAGTACGATGATGAATTTATGGATACTTTTCATGGTTGGTTTCCTCTCTCATAAATTGGAGAATAAAGCTTGATAATGGTTGTATACCAGGTGATGATCAAGGCGCTTGCGGCAAGGCATGAACCGGAAAAACCCAGCGCCAGCAGGGGGATCAGGATGGGCAGCGTGGTGATCAGCCTGCGGGATAGGCTGATGTAATGCCAAGCCTGGGCTGCGACCACACTTATCCTGGCAATAATTTGGGTGAGCTCGTAAGCCCAATTGAGCTGAAAAATGTTGGCCAGGATGATGATCACCAAAATCAGAGTGGCCAGGGCAATTAAACCTAGGCTCATCAACCAGAAGGTACGGTTCTGTTTTGTTTGGCGGCGTGAGGCCACATGAGCCTGCCAGCGTTGAGTGAAACCAGGGGCTGGCTCAGGTGAAGGGCTGGTGCTCAATAAGTCGTCGATACCTGTGAGGGCCAGTGAAAGTAAATGACATGCTTCACAATGTTGCAAATGCAGATCAAGCTGATGTTGCTGTTCCTGATCTAATTCTGCGCCTGAGACTAAATAGTTTTCAAAAGGCTGGTGACTCATCGGGTCTCCTTTTGCTGGGCAGGCTGCTATCTGCAGATGCCAGCCATCGTTCAGCCAGGGTTTGCCGGGAGCGGTACAGCCGGCTTTTGACCGCGCTTACAGAGAGGTTGAGCGTTTCGGCGATTTCCACTTCTGAACAATCATGCCAGTACCTTAAAATGATGGCAGCACGATCCAGGGGTTTTAATTCTGCGATCAGCGATTGAACCAATACTTCCCTTTCTGCTTGCCGCGCCTTCTTTTCTGGGTTAGCCGCTGAGCGATCGGGGATGATCTCGTCGGGGATTGCATCCATAGATAGTGTGGGCAGCTGTTTTTTCCGAATCCGGTCAATACAATAATGTGAGGCGATCGACAGGAGCCAGGTGGCAAAAGGCCGGTTTGGGTCATATTTCTTAAGATGCAAAAAGGCTCTCATGAAGCTTTCCTGGGCGGCATCTTCGGCATCTTTACTGTTGCCCAACATGCGGTAACAGAGGCTGTAAACAGGGTTTTGGTAACATTCAACGAGGAATGCAAAAGCCTGGTCATCTCCGAGTAGGGCCTGGGTAATCCAAACGGTTTCATTTTCACACACATGATCTCCTAATAATGCCTCTAAAGAGATATACGGGGTTTGTGATTAAAAGTTGCATACAACTTACTACAGACAGCGAGCCTTGTTGCAGTCGAATTATCGGGCACAATAAGGTGGTGTAAAGGTAGTTTATGGTCAGCGGAGAATTTTACTCAACCACGATGGCCGCGGAACAGCCCATACGAACTGCAAGCTTCAATTGGCGGTGTTTTTGGCAAGGGCCACCTGGTTCAGCCCGGGGGGAATTAGAATACCATCTCTTCCCGGCCGGAAAGGCGGTCATTAATGCGCTGAACGACGATATCCAAATGATCTGATTTGTGCACAAAATCGAGGTCATCGCTGCGGATGGTAAGCACAGGACAAAGGTCAAAGCCCTCAATCCATTCTGTGTAGAACTGTTCCAGAAGGGTCAGGTATGCATCGTCGATGCCGGTTTCGATGTGCCTGGCACGACGGCGGATCCTTTCCAGCAAGATGGGAACAGGCGCCTGAAGATGGATCAGCAGGTCTGGTTTGGGCAGGTTCCCAACGACCAGATGGTAAAGACGCAAATAGGCGTGATAATCTCGATCGGATAAATTGCCCATGTGGTGCAGGGCGCGAGCAAATATATGGGCATCTTCATAGATGCTGCGGTCGAGGATGGCTGATTGGGGCAGTTCTGAAAGGTAAATGTGCTGTTGAGCCCGGTGACCCAGGAAGTAGATTTGTAAGTGAAAGGACCAGGCTTCCATATCCTGATAAAAATCGGGAAGATAAGGGTTATCTGCCACGGATTCAAAGGCGGATGTCCAGCCAAGCTGTTCCCCGATTCGCTCAGTGAGGGATGTTTTTCCAACGCCGATGTTGCCAGCGAGTAAAATCAGTCGTTTTGCCATGGGGTAAGGCGTCCTTTAGGGTAAATGGTTGACTAAAATTTATTTCATGTTGCGTTTCAGAAAAACTCGCACCATGGTGAGATAGGGGATAAATTGTTCGTATCGGACGTAATGACCAGCGCCGCTGATATGACCGAATTCACCTCTTTCAAGAATTTGGATGGCATCCACACCAAGTTTTGGGGTGACGATTGCGCCAAGTTCGTTGTCACCGGTGATGATCAATGTGGGGACGGTGATCTCTTGGGCGACTTCCTGCCATGTGCCATGACCGAGGGATAAATGATCAAAAAACGCCGGATCAAGATCGAGTTTGGCCTGAGCCCATTCGGGCAGGACTGTCTCCTCCCAATTGGGAGACTCTTTTGCTTTGAGCTTTTGAAGCTCTTTGGGCGTTTTCTTTTTGGCGGCCAGGTTTTGTTTTTTCCAGTCTTCCAGGGTGCGCTTTAATCCCACTTCCGAACTCTCAGGATCGATCCAGGGCGGGTCTTCAAGCACAAGGATAGCAAGTTTGTCAGGATAGCGGGCAGCAAAATCAGCCACAGTGGCTGCTCCCATCGAATGACCGATCAGCCCGGGTTTATCCAGTTTTAGGGCATCTACCAGGTTTTTCAGGTCTTCGGCCAGGTCAAAACGTTTTTGGGGGTCAACCCGGGAGGATTTCCCATGTCCGTAGGCATCGTACATGATCAGGTCGTAGTCTTCCTCAAGTGCAGCGGCAAGCTGGTGCCAGCATAAGCCGCTATGTGTAAGCCCATGGGCAAGGACCAGGGCGGGTTTGTCGCCATTCCCGGTGCGGGTATAGAAGAGCTCTATGCCGCCATCAATCATCACAGTCCCTTGTGTCCAATCTCCGCGCATATTTTCCTCCAAGTCGTTTTGATTTATAGTCCTAATTATACATAATGTTTGGTATCAAATGATGATGATTTGGGGTGTTTAAGTGGGTTGTGGTTGGATGGTGGCTGGTGTGCGGTGGATAAGAAAAGACGGACGCTTCGTTTTGCGCCCGTCTTTTGCGTACGGTCAGCATTCGCTGTAGCCGCAGCCATAACACTTACGGCAACCCTCCTCGTTGACGAGTGAGGCCTGCCCACATTCGGGACACAGCTCAGCGATCACCCGCTTTGTTTGATTGCTTTGTGCCTGAATATCCGTTAAGGGCAGGGTGGGGGCACTGGGTATTGGTTTAGGTTGCGGTTTTTCTTCGTCCTCACTAAAGCGGCTGTACAGGTATTCATCCAGCGCTTTGGCGATGCCGTCGGGCAAGGAGCGCACCCGGTTTGCGCCAAAGCCGAGTGAACGGCCGCCGCCGATACCAGAGAGCTGTTCGATGATGGTTTTAAGGCGTTTGCGTGGCTCAACCGGAGAGGCGATCCGCAGGATAAATGAGATCAACCGGCCGATGGCTTCAGAGTGTGCTGCGGTCTCAGTCCCCGCTTTGGAGGTATTGATGAACACCTCAAAGGGCTGGTTACCACCGTTTTCGTTGACGGTAACGTAGGTTTTCCCCAAGGGTGTTTCCACAGAGCAAGTATATCCCTTCAAGGAGGGGGGACGGGGTTTTTTAGTCTCCCGCCAGATGGGGAGCTGGGTGGCCGGATCCAGCAATTGATCTGAACGGGTTGAACCAGGCACAGTGACTGCTTCATCCTGCTTTGATTTTGCCGTATTGTTGGTTTCAAGCACAACCTGTTCCCTGGAACCGGTGACATAAACGGTGATGCCCTTGCAGCCCAGTTCCCAGGCCAGCAGATAAGCCTGAGCGACGTCTTCGGGGGTTGCAGTGGACGGGAAGTTGATGGTCTTGCTCAAGCTGTTATCGACAAATGCCTGCAGGGCAGCTTGCATGCGGACATGGGCTTCGGCGGTGATATCACCTGATACAACGAATACATCTTTGATGCTGTTGGGTAGCGCGTCCACATCCTGGCAGGAGCCGGTTTCAAGCACCCGGTCGATGATCTGTTCCCGGATTTCGGGTTCAAAATTGATCGCATCCAGGGCTTGTTGAAACTTGGGGCTGACATAATTCAATTTAAGGTCATTGCCGTTGTCGTTTACGTGGCGGATATAGGCCAGGGCAAAAACAGGTTCGCAGCCATAGCCTTCACAGCCAGCGACAGTGGCAATGGTGCCGGTGGGGGCGATGGTGGTTTGGGCCGCGTTGCGGATTCCATGAGTGTGGATGCCTGCCACCACAGTATCCCAGTCCAAATTGGGACGATTGTAATTGTTTTGATAGGGAAAAACGGGTTGGGGTGGCGTCCAGCGCATATTTGCGGGATCATAGATGCTGCCTTTGATGGCGGGAAAGCTGCCCCGTTCTTCAGCCAATTTGATGCTGGTCAGCATGGTATGATAGCGGATAAATTCCATCACCTGGGCAGAAAATTCCTGACCTTCCTGGCTGCCATAGCGAATTTGTACGTGATAAAGCAGATCTCCCAGGCCCATGATACCCAAACCGATGCGGCGGGCATTTAAGGCAGCCTCTTTGAGCTGCGGTACTGCAGGGACATAGGCGTTGGCATCGACGACATCATCCAGGAATCTCGTGGCAGATTCAACGGATTTTTGGAGTGCTTCCCAGTCGAGGGTGTGGTCTGGGCCCAGGTGCTGATCCAGGTTGATGGAGGCCAGGCAGCAATTTTCGTAGGGTCCTAACCATTGTTCGCCGCATGGGTTGGTTGATTCCAGGCTGTAGAGGTGGGGAACGGGATTGCCGCGATTGGCCGCATCAATGAAGAGCAGGCCAGGTTCACCGTTGTGGTGAGCCTGGTTGACAATTTTGTTGAACAGGTCACGAGCCCGGATGGTTTTGCTGGTGATGATGGGCAGGTTTTGGTTGATGGCATCACTCAGGTCACCGTTGAAGTCTTTGTATTCCGGTGTGGTTTCATCGGGAAAGCGTAAGTCC
>JBLRWR010000031.1:0-14220 GCA_047921135.1 Candidatus Brevefilum sp. | reverse complement strand
GGGCTGCAGGCTGATAACAACCCAAGGGCAAAAAAGAATACCAGCCAGTGGGCCCAGATGGTTGAATTGCGGTGTGAGCGTGAGAACATGTTGACCTCAGATCCGTTCTATCCAGGAAGGATGCGCATATTTTTCATGGACAAGCTCCTCAGCGCGCTTAATTTCTTTATCGGTAAGCTGTGCGGGCTGGAGGTCAAGGTTTAATGTCGTTGAGAAGGCATCGATAAATGCCTGACAGGCTTGCTCCCAGGTGGGTGCCTGCCCCAATTCGCGTTCGACGGTCGTGGCATGTTCCAGCAGGCGGGTTTTGGCTGCATTTTGTGACTCAGGGTTGGAAAAGTTGAGGGCACTGATGATGCGTGTTAGGTCGCCATACAGGGGCAGCGCGCCGTGCTGCAGCAGGCCGTCTTTGCGTCTTGCCTGGGCGGAGCCAACCAGTTTTTTGCCGTTGACGGTGATTTCGTAATTGGAGGGCACTTCGAAACATACCGGGTTAGGTGTTTTTGATTTTTGGATTTGTGTTTTTTCGTCAGCTTGGGGATGTAAACCCAATATGCGTAAGGCAGCCAGCAGCGCTTCTGAAATGTTTAGATAACTTTCAAGTACACCGCCCTTGACTTGCGGTTCGGTTTGGGGCGCGATGACGGCATAGGTCAGTTCATCGGTGTGGAGGATGGCACGGCCGCCGGTTGGCCGGCGGACAAGATCCCAACCATTTTTGTTGATGACTGCAGTATTCACCTCGGAGAAGGGCTGAGCATGCCCCAAGGACAGGCAGGCAGGCTGCCAGGCGTAGAGCCGCAGGGTGGGCAGGACCTCTCCGCTATAAACCGCCTCAAGAATGGCCTCATCTACGGCCATGTTCCAGGCACCTCTTGCGGGTGTGTGTTTAATGATTCGCCAGGTTGATTTTGGATAGTTCATTGATGTTTTCATAGATTATAAAGTTATTCAAACCTTTTTTATACCACTTCTGCGGTCGGCTGTGAATGCTTTTCTGCAGGATTGGCATTTTCGTCCATTTGAATTAAACAATGCAACTTTTATGGGCGCAACACGTATATATATAATAGAATAATTGCACAACGAAAGGTGTGAACCATGGAAACCAAAAAATTGTATCGAATACCCTCCGCGGGCATGTTGGGGGGAGTATGCGCAGGGCTGGGAGAATACCTGGCCATTGATCCAACCATCATCCGATTGATCTTTGTCCTGCTCTTTTTAACGGGATCGGCCGGATTATGGATTTACCTGATCATGCTGCTGATCGTCCCGATTAAGCCTGAATAGGTCTTTGCGTTGATTAACTGCTGGTTGGATTGGGGAGGAGAAGCCTGCAAAAAAGAAGTGATTTTCTACTGACCATCAACTTAAAAGTGCCTGATTGTGGTAACAACAGGCACTTCTTAATCCTCAACCTTTTGATGGTTTTCAGCATGCCACCGGTTGTAGTATAATACCTGGCGGAGGACCAATGTCGACAAATCCGACCAGAGACCGAATAAATCCAGAAATTATCGATACCACACCTGTCAGGCGGCCAAGCTGGATCAGGGTAAGGGCGCCCAGTGGCGATAATTATCAAGAGTTACAGCACCTGATGCGCAGCAAAGCGCTGCATACGGTGTGCGAGGAGGCCGGTTGCCCGAATATGGGTGAATGCTGGGGCAGCGGGACGGCTACCTTCCTGATGCTGGGGGATGTGTGTACACGCACCTGTGGATTTTGTGACGTTAAACACGGGCGGCCAGATTTTTTGGATTGGGAAGAGCCAGAACGCGTAGCCCAAGCGGTGATGAACATGAACCTAAACACGCGGTGATTACCAGCGTCAATCGGGACGAACGTCGCGACGGCGGGGCACCGATTTTTGCTATGGTCATCCGGCGCATCCGCCAATTATTGCCCGGCTGCTCGGTGGAGGTGCTGATCCCTGATTTTAAGGGCAGCGTGGAAGCATTGCGCATTGTGATGGCTGCCAGACCGGAGATCCTGAATCACAACGTGGAAACCGTGCCGCGTTTATTTAAGCATGTGCAGCCGCAAGACCGCTATACCTGGTCAGAGATGATCCTGACCGCTGCCAAGCAGCTTGATCCCGAGGTGCTGACCAAGTCTGGTATCATGGTCGGGTTGGGCGAATCTTTTGAAGAGGTTCAGGACACAATGCGTGATCTACGGCGCTGGGGGGTGGATATCCTCACCATCGGGCAGTACCTGCAGCCCAGCCGTAAGCATTTGCCGATTGCGCGCTACTATACCCCCGATGAATTTGAGGCTCTGAAAGCTTTTGGCGAGGCGTTGGGCTTCCAGTGGGTTGAAAGCGCGCCGCTGGTCAGATCTTCCTATCATGCGGTCGAGCAGGTGCGGGCGCTCTCAGCGGTCCACAAAGGCTTGTATTCTTAAAGCGATCAACTATCTGGTGATGAGACATCCCTGAGCGGATGTCTTTTTTAATCCTCGGGGCAACCTGCACGAAGGAGAAGAGACAATTTATGTTAAAATGAACCTATTATCAAAGGAGGATGAATGATGGAAGTTAAAAACATCAGGATTGAGAAGCCCGAGGAAATCAATTTTATCCTGGGGCAGTCCCATTTTATCAAGACAGTGGAGGATATTCATGAAGCATTGGTCTCCAGCGTCCCGGGGATCAAATTTGGTTTGGCATTTTGCGAAGCTTCAGGGAAGTGCCTGATCCGTTGGAGCGGCACCGATGAGGCAATGATCGAATTGGCCAAGCAAAACGCGTTGGAACTCCGCGCCGGCCATGCTTTTATCATCTTTTTGGATGAAGGCACTTTCCCGATCAATGTGCTCAATCAGATCAAAGCGGTACCTGAAGTGTGCCACATTTTTTGTGCCACAGCCAACCTTACCGATGTGGTGGTGATGGATGTGGGTGAGGGTCGTGCCATATTGGGTGTGGCGGACGGGAAGCGTTCAGTGGGCTTGGAAGGCGACGAGGATATTGCCTGGCGCAAAAACTTTTTACGTATGATTGGTTACAAGCGCTAAACTTTTCCTATGTCCGCATACAGCGTTGAATTCCAACCCATCGGCAAACGGGTCCTCAGCGATGGCTCGGGGAGCCTGCTCAGCCTGGCACGGGAAGCCGGGGTGTCCCTATCCGCCTTGTGCGGCGGTGAAGGACTGTGCGGTGCGTGCCGAGTGCGCTGCCTGAACGGCGATCTGACGAGCATGCAACCTGAAGAAGCGGGGGTTTTCAGCGCAAGC
This sequence comes from Candidatus Brevefilum sp., assembly GCA_047921135.1. Taxonomy (GTDB): domain Bacteria; phylum Chloroflexota; class Anaerolineae; order Anaerolineales; family Anaerolineaceae; genus Brevifilum. The sequence goes on along the minus strand of JBLRWR010000031.1, from coordinate 10,980 downwards.
CAGCTATCACAAGGTTGGCGCCTGGCTTGTTTGGCCTTTCCGCGAGGTGATGTCAGCATCGAAATACCGCCCGAGTCGATGACCACGTCTCAACGACTGCAGATTGACGGGAAGGTGCGAAACTTCACGCTTGCACCAGGGGTGCATCTCAAAGCGTTCTCCCTGCCCGCCCCAGACCGGGATGATTTGCGTGCAGACTGGGACCGTTTTGCCCAACTGCCAACCTTTGATCAGCTAAAGCACCAATCTACGCCCTTGCCCGTCGTGACGCAATTTTCAGACCTGATGCGGCGCGTAAATTGGTCAGGATCGGCAGTTTTTGATGATGGGGGACATATCCTGGGATTCTTACCACAAGGCCTGGATGTTTATGGCGCGGCCTTTGATATCGGTACAACGAAAATCGCAGGTTTTTTGGTCAATTTGACCACCGGGGAGACAGTGGCCAAATCTGCGGCAATGAACCCGCAGATCAGCTATGGCGAGGATGTCGTCAGCCGCATTACCTATGCCAACCAGGGCGAACACCAGCGGATAACACTGCAAACCTGTTTAATTGAGGGGATCAATGCCTTGGTGAGGGAATTGGGTGAAAATGCCCGGGTTGACCTACCCCAAGTTGTGGACTATGTGGTGGTTGCCAATACGGCAGTGCATCATTTATTGACCGGTTTACCCGTCAGGCAGCTTGGCGAGGCGCCGTATGTGGCTGCGGTTCGACAGGCGCTTCGTTTTCCGGCGCGTGAGGTCGGGCTGATCGGTGCGCCGGGTGCCCATGTTTATATGCCGCCTAATATCGCGGGTTATGTTGGTGCAGATCATGTCGCCATGCTTTTGGCCAGCAACATAAGAGGTCAGCGAGGCGTGGCCGTCGCGCTGGATATTGGCACAAACTCTGAGGTCAGCCTGGTAAAAGGGGGCCGAATGGTGTGCTGCTCTTGTGCATCGGGCCCGGCCTTTGAGGGTGCGCATATCCACGGTGGTATGCGGGCCGCGCCAGGCGCGATTGAACGGGCCAGGTTTATCGATGGTGAGTGGCATTTGGCGACCATCGACGACCAGCAGCCTGTTGGTTTATGCGGTTCAGGGATCTTGGATGTGGTGGCGAGTTTACTGGAAAGCGGGCAAATTGACTCGGCAGGCCGATTTACGGCTCAGGCTGTGCGGAAGATTAATTTTCCGCACGGTGATGCAATTGTTTTGGTGCCGGCTGAAAAATCTGGCACAGGGAAGGATATTCTTGTCACCCGTGGGGATATCCGTGAGATCCAACTTGCCAAAGCGGCCATCCGGGCAGGCGTTGAAGCTTTGTTGAACGCGACGGCAACGAGTGCAGATGACATCGAGCAATTCTTGGTGGCGGGCGCCTTTGGGACATATTTAAACCTGGATAGCGCCTTGCGGATAGGGATGTTACCCCGGCTGCCGCTTGAGCGCTTTGGGCAAATTGGCAACGCGGCCGGTGCAGGCGCTTTGGAGATGTTGCTTTCAACAGCCAGCCGTGCAGAAGCAGAACGCATTATCGAAAAGATGGACTATGTTGAGTTGACGACAGATCCTAATTTTATGGCTTCCTATGTGGATGCCATGGGGTTTGATTTAGATGGAAAGTGAGTTAATGGAGACCTTAGAAGCGATTTTCACCCGGCGGAGTGTTCGACAGTTTAAGAACGCACCCATTTCAGAGGATGACGTGCATGACCTGTTGAGGGCTGGTATGCAGGCGCCTTCAGCAAAAAATGAACAACCCTGGCATTTCATCATCATTGATGAGCCAACGTTGTTACACGCAATACCTGAGTTCCATCCATACTCAAAGATGCTGCTGGAAGCACCTTTGGCGATTCTGGTGTGCAGTGACCGTAAACTGGAAACCAAACGCGCCTCCTGGCTGCAGGATTGCTCTGCGGCAACGCAAAACATTTTGCTGGCTGCCCACGCGAAGGGATTGGGGGCGGTATGGCTGGGTATTTTCCCTGATTCAGAGCGCGTGTTCGGCATGCAATCTCTGCTGGAGATGCCCAAAGATATCCGCCCTGTAGCCCTGGTAGCAGTTGGCTACCCCGCTGCGACGCCCAAACCCGTCGACCGCTTCAAACCAGAGCGGGTCCATCGTAATCAGTGGTGAAAGGGGCTAATTATCAATCAGCTTGTCCTGGATACTTGGCAGTAACGCGGCAACCGCCCTGGCGCGGTGGCTGATGCGGTTTTTTTCATGCGGGGGAAGCTGAGCCATCGTAGCTTGATATTCGGAGAGGAAAAATATCGGGTCATAACCAAACCCGCCTGTCCCGCGCTCATCCGGGATGATGACGCCATCACAGCGGCCAACCGTTACGATGCACTCGCCGCTGGGAAGGGCCAGCACGGCGGTGCAGTGGAAGTGTGCCTTCCAGGGTTGGGGTTTGTCTTTGAGCTGTGCCAGAAGATAAGACCGTCGATCAGCATCGGTGGCGTTTTCTTTGGGAGCATACCGGGCGGAATAGACCCCTGGGGCACCCTGGAGGACCTCCACCTCTAAACCGGAATCGTCAGCCAACACGGGCAGTCCAGTGGCTGAAAGGTAGGCTAAAGCCTTCAGACGAGCGTTTTCAAGGTAGGTTGACCCCGTTTCCTGCACCTGGATAACAGAGCCAATGTCCAGGGGAGATAAGCCCTCCAGCGGGAGGTGAGAGAGAATCGCTCGTAGTTCTTGGAGCTTTCCGGAATTTCTTGAGGCTATCAGCAGTTTTGGTGTCATTAAATAAATCCTAAATTTATCAATAATATCTAATTAAAGTTGACGTCAATATTTACCCGTGTTATAATTCTGCCCATATTGAATTTTACCCAATCTAAAGTTGAATGAATTACAGTGAATAAAAGTAATAATCCCTTACGACTGAATGTTGGCCATATGTATAACAAGGCCATCGGATCCAGTCATGATGTACCTGTTGATATTGATCAAATTGAAATTGATGACCTGACCATCAGGTCGTTAAAGAGCATGGTACGCCTGTCTCGAACGCGTGAAGGGCTCCTCATGCAGGCCAGGGCTGAGGGGGAGGTGTTGACCTCCTGTGTCCGCTGTTTGCAGGAGATCTACCTGCCAGTGGAAACAGAATTTGAAGAACTGTATCAGTTTCCTTCCCGCCATCGGGAAGAGACGGATCTGATTTTGCCCCATGATGGTTATCTCGATTTAAGCCTAATCTACCGAGAATATTTAATCTTAGCCATCCCTATTAAGCAATTGTGCGAGACTAGCTGCCTGGGTCTATGCCCAGTATGCGGCGCTAATTTGAATGAAACGACTTGCGAACACCATCCTGAGGAAGGCGTGCAAGCCGGATCAATTGACCAGTAGGCACGCTAAACTATTGCCCGCGCTGGGGGAGGGCGACCTATGAACAGCAAAATTTGTGCGACTGGAGAGAAAGTCAGTGGTTGAGCAACGTCCGCACGAAAAAATTGAGGCTGTGATCGAAACCTTGATTTTACGCGCTGATACCAGGGGGTATGTGACCATCGACGATTTGATGGAATTTTTTCCAAATGAAGATGATGATTACGATGCCTTACAGGCTGTGGTGCTTCATTTGCGTAAGGAGGGGGTGGATATCCTGGATGGCAATGCAGAATATGTCATCAGTGAATTACCAGAGGATAAAAATATTCCTGACTTTGAGTTTGACGGGTCAGAGGACACGGTAGGATTATACCTTAAGGAAATGTCCCGCGTGCCATTGCTTTCAAGAGACGAGGAGCAAGCGCTTGCGAAGTGTATTGAGCAAGGGCGAGCCGCCAAAATGGAATTGGCTAACACAGATGCTGAGGCCAACCCGGCGCGTGCTCAAGAGTTGCGGAAGATGATCAAAGAGGGCGAGGCGGCATGGGAACACTTGATCAAAGCCAACACCCGGCTGGTGGTTTCAATTGCTAAACGCTTTATTGGCCGCGGCGTGCCATTTTTAGATCTAATCCAGGAAGGGAACCTGGGTTTGATCAAAGCGGTGGAAAAGTTCGATTACCAGCGCGGGTTCCGGTTTTCGACCTATGCCACCTGGTGGATTCGGCAATCGATCACCCGTTCAATTGCCGACCTGGGGCGAACGATCCGTATCCCGGTGCATATGATCGACCGCATCCGCGAGCTCTACCGGGTCAATCGGCAGCTTGAGCAGACCTTGGGCCGTAAGCCGTTGGCCAAGGAGCTGGCGGATGTGATGAGCCTCAGCGTCAGCAAAGTGCAATGGATTATGCGGATCTCCTGGCTGCCCCTTTCTTTAGAGACCCCAGTAGGCGATGAAGAGGACGCTGAGCTGGGCATGTTTGTGAAGGACGAAGATACACCCTCGCCGATGGAGGTGACCTACCAGACGATGATGCAGGAAAAGGTCCATGAGGTTCTGGCTACGCTTTCCCCGAGGGAGGCGCGCATCCTGCGGTTGCGGTTTGGTTTGGATGGCGGCCGGGTTTATACCTTAGAGGAAGTCGGGTTAAAATTTGGCTTAACCAGAGAGCGCATCCGGCAAATTGAAGGCAAGGCGCTCCGCCAGTTGCGCCACCCGCATAAAGCCAGGCAGTTGAAAGATTTTTTATAATCCTGTATAATTATCCTACGATGAGAAAGCAGATCTTCGCGATGCGCATGTTTAACCCTCTGATGTTATGCTCTCCAGAAGCATAACATGAGGTGACGCGTCACCTCCGGAGGACCCGCTGGCTGAGGCCAGCTTTTTTGTTGCTTTGGTCTGGGATAATTAGTAAAAACGAGGTGAATAATGACACAACCTGTATTAGTGGCCGTTGCCTGGCCTTATGCCAGCGCACAAATTCATGTGGGTAACCTGACCGGTGCGTACCTGCCGGCGGATATTCTCGCCCGGTATCACCGGCTGCGCGGTAGGGATGTATTGATGGTCTCCGGGTCTGATTCGCATGGCACGCCTGTCACGGTGCGCGCAGATGAGGAGAACGCTACACCCGAGGCAGTTTACAAACGCTTCCACGGTGAATTTATCGAATTATTTCAAAAATTGGGGCTGACTTATGATATTTTCACCAGTACCCATACCAGCAATCATTTTGACGTCGCCAGCAAGCTGTTTTTGTCACTTAAGGAGAACGGCTACCTGTATACCGAGGCATCCAAGCAGTGGTATTCCCCGGCGCAAGAACGTTTTTTGCCAGACCGGTATGTGGAAGGTACCTGTTATTTATGCGGAAAGACCGGCGCCCGTTCAGACCAGTGCGATAACTGCGGTCATTTACTGGAAGCAGAAAAATTAATCGATCCGAAAACAAAAACCGACGGCTCAACCCCAGAGCTGCGGGAGACAACCCATTTTTACCTGGACTTAGAGAAATTGCAGGAGCCAGTCGCTGAATTCCTGCGCGAACGGCAATCCTTCTGGCGCCCGAACGTGATTCGTCAATCTTTAGGGCAGATTGAGACGGAAGGTCTGCACGGCCGGCCGATTACGCGGGACCTCTCGTGGGGCATCCCGGTGCCGGTAGAGGGTTGGGATGGTAAGTGCATGTATGTTTGGTTTGAAGCGGTGATCGGGTACCTTTCCAGCGTGGTTGAATGGGGTCACTTGCATGGTGATCCAGACGCCTGGCACAACTGGTGGACCAACCCCGAATCGCGCACACTGTACTGCATCGGTAAGGATAATATCCCCTTCCACGCCATCATCTGGCCGGCGGAATTGATCGGTGTGGGCGAGTCCTTTGATGCCAAGATGGGCGCTGCGGATCCCCAGCCCTTAGTGCTACCCTATGACGTACCGGCCAATGAGTTCATGAACTTGGAAGGGCGCAAACTCTCTGGCAGCCAAAACTGGGCGGTGTGGGGTCTGGACTTCCTTGAACGCTATGACCCGGACCCAATGCGCTATTATCTAACCGTCAACATGCCCGAGACACGTGATTCCGATTGGGATTGGGAGGAGTTTTATCAGCGCAATAATAACGAGCTGGTGGCCACCTGGGGCAACCTGGCCAACCGGGTGCTGTCTTTTGCTTATAAGCACTGGGAGGGTGTTGTGCCCACGCCCGGCGAGCTGCGGGAGGGCGACCTGGCGCTGCTGGAGACCTTGCGAGAGGGCTTTAAGACGGTTGAGTTGCATATGGAGGCGGTCAAGCTACGGGCGGCTATCCAGGAGGCGATGCGCCTGGCGGCGGAGGTCAATAAATACCTGGATACCTCTGCACCGTGGTTTGAGATCAAAACGGATAAAGACGAAGCAGCCAAATCGATATTCACCGCCATGCAAGCCATTGACTGGTTGAAGATTCTCTTTGCGCCGTTCTTGCCGCACACCTGTGAGAAGTTGCATACCTACCTTGGGTATGACCAGCCTATCTTTGGCACGCTGGTGACACAAGAGGTGGAGGATGACTTGAGCACCCATACGGTGATGCTGTATGAAGCGGGCGAGTCGTTAAGCGCAGGGGAGGTGGACCTGTGGCAGCCCTTTGAGCTGACACAAGGGAAGGCATTCAATCAGCCCGCGCCGTTGTTCCAAAAGCTGGATGAGAGCATCGTGGCGGAAGAACGGGCCCGGTTGGGGAAGTAGGATTTCCCTCAGTCTCCCCTGAAGGGGGGAGTTTTTCAGCAGGCGCTAAGGAGAACCCCGTGGTGTGACCTCCCCCATCCCCCCTAGAGGGAGGATTTCACCAGGTGACCTTAGGGAGAAGCCAAATTTACTGATCTAAGGAACGCGTAGAGACGCCCCGCCGGGGCGTCTCTTTGGATAAATTTTGGAAATTCATCACAAATAAAAAATAGGGTTATCTCATTTACATTGGTACAGCCCTAAAAAAGTGCTACAAATGGGTTTGTAGATATCGCTCAATCAACCACGGTAGGGTGTTCAACAGGCTCTCCATCACCTGTGCCGTGCGCTGCTTCCACAAGTCTACATTGCCGAGGGCTTCACCCTCCTGGGCGCTGACCAGGTCTGAAACCGTGCGCAAGACCAGCCAATCCTTGCCGTTCCGGGCACACACCCAGGCAAAGGCGCCTGATTCCCAGTCCGCAGCGACCGCACCGAAACGCTTTAGGATGCCGGACACATCCTTCGGCCGAATATCCCGATCGGCAGAGTACAATGTGCACCTTTTGGCCTGGAAGGGCAGCTCGTCTCCCAGCCAATCCAGGTCCGCCTGGACTGCGTAGTGTTCAATGGCACCTTCATAGCTGGTCATCCCCTCGATAATGTCATAAATGACGGTTTTTTCTGCCAGGATGGTGTCGAACAGGCTCACCTGTCCCTCGACGCCGCCACAGGTACCCAGGTTGAGCAACCAGCGCGGCGCCCAGCGGTCAATGGCATACTGGGTTGACCCGGCAGACGCCACTTTTCCCCAGCCGCCATGCAGAAAGGCGAGGGTATGGCCCTTGATGGGTGTGGTTAAACACTCCCCATAAGGTGTGGTTTCAAGTTGAGCGCGGGGGAAGTGAGGGATAAGTGCCCGCCACTCCGCCCCGGCTGAGATTAAAACACAGGTTTCAACCCGGTCTGGCATGGGGATTAAGGCTTTCTGCCCAGGCTGGCCATGTAGATCACGAACATCTCCGGTGGGTCAAATCCCAAGAGCGCATCCGCGCCATCATCATCATAGGCGCCGATGGCGCATACGCCGCAGTTGATCGACTCGGCGGCCAGGTGCAGGTTTTGGCACACATGCCCGGCATCCAGGTAGAGATAACGATAGCTGCGTTCCGAATAGCGCCACACGGTGCGGTAGGGCACTGCTGCCCAAATGAAGGTGACCGCGCTGGTGGCCACCTGGCGCTGCCCCAGGCAGACCTCGGTCAGGCGTTCGTTGAAGCCTGGGCTGGTTTGCAGAGCGACCAGTTGATGGGTGCTGCCCACAAAGCGATACAGCCCGGGTTCCAGGCCTTCCACCCGGTTGACGGACAGATAGGTCTCAAAAGGGTGCCGGCAGCCGGCGGAGGGCACGGTGCGCAGGGGCACACCGCGCTTCTCATTGATCGATTTCACGCCCTGGGTCAGCCAGAGCAGGTACGAAAGCTCCTCCAATGAGAGGGTGTCTTCGCTGTAACGGCGATGGGAAATCCGCTCCTCGATCGCTGTGCGCAGGTCAAAGGTGCCCAGGTCGATCATTTCTGGGTGCAGCAGGTTGACCAGGGGTTTGCCTGCTTCGAGGGGGATCTCGAAGGGCGGCTGGGGCTGACCTTGCCGTTGGTGTGCTTCACTGATGTTGGGATACTTGGTGGATTCGACAAAGGCGTAGCCCTTATCCTGGGTCATGTGATTCCTCCTTGGGTTGGTAGGGTTTGTGGATAGTTTGCCAGTATTTGCGTTTGAGCCCATCTGCGAAGCGCCCTGTAAGGGCGCCAGGCTCTTCGAAGGTATCATGGGTGAACCCTTGCGAGACCAGGTATTGATGTGCATCATCCTCACTGTTCGCATTGGTGCCTGGGTGCAGCAGGATCATGCCCCCATCACGCACCACACGGCGCATCTCGGCATATTCGGCATCAAAATCATCGCCGAAGACGTGCCCGGCCATGAGAATGTCGGCAAAATTATCCGCGAAGGGGATTTGCGTGAGGAGGCCATCGCTGGGGTAGACGTTTTCCAGGCCTAGTTTGGCGCGCTTTACCCACAAGTAGCGCCGCAGGTTGGCCACTGGCTCAACGGCGTAGACTGTTCCGGCATAGGGGGCAACGGTGAAGGCCAGCCGGCCGGTGCCTGAGCCGATATCCAGGACAATCTTGCCTGTAAAATCGGCCATACTCAGCAGGGAGCTATCCTCCCACTTAAGAAACTCGAGCTGGTCGTATTTTGCGGGGTCGAGCACATAGATCAGCCAGTCCTGCATCGAATCCAGGACGGCTCGTTCAGCCTGCCGGACTGCATTAGGTGTGGGATGGTCCTGTCCCAGCGCCAAACAGGCTTCGAGATAGGGCTGAATCGGCGGGTGGATGCGCGCCAGGTACCAGCGTAGGGCAGGATGGGCGGCCAAGGCAGTGCCCATCGCCTCCGATGGCTCACGTTCAGCCAGGCAGGCTGCGTGCAGCGGTTCCAGGAGGAGCAGGGCGTAAAAATCGAGGTTGCTGACGTCAAGCCAGCCCAAACCAGGCATTTTCAGGCGGTTACCAGCGGATGGCCATGGCGACCATCGAAAGGATCATGATGAAGGCAATGGCCGCCATCACGATTTGGTACACGCGGTAGGATTTTGGTTTTCTTTCTTGTTTGTTGCTCATATTAATTCCTTATTCGAGTTGTAATTTGATGTTTTCTGCCAGTTCCAGGGTGATGCCCTTGATCTCGGCGATTTTTTCAGCCGGTGCATTCTTGATCCCTTCGATGGAACCGAAATTATTCAACAGGGCTTTGCGGCGTGAGGGTCCGATGCCGGGGATCAGGTCCAAGCGGGAGGCCAGACCCTGCTTGCTGCGCCGCTTGCGGTGGGCCGTAATCGCGAAACGGTGGGCTTCATCGCGGATGCGCTGCACCAGGTACAGCCCCTGGGAATGGCGCTCGAGGTAAATCGACTCGTGCACCCCCGGCACGAATAGCTCCTCTTCGCTTTTCGCCAATCCTGCCACCGGCACGCGATCGAGCAGGTTGTAGCGTTCAAGAACCATCACTGCCCGGCTTAACTGCCCTTTGCCGCCATCGACCAACAGCAGGTCCGGAAGGATCGAGAAGGCCGGGTCGGGTTTTTTGCCCACGTTTTCCTCCGCCTCATGGGCGGCCTTCCAGCGGCGGAAGCGCCGGTTGAGCACCTCCTCCATGCTGGCGAAGTCATCCTGCCCCAGCACGGACTTGATATTGAACCTCCGGTAGAGCTTTTTGTTGGGCGTGCCTTGCTCAAAGACGACCATGCTGCCCACGCTGGCCACGCCCTGGGTGGTGGAAATGTCGTAACACTCAATTCGGCCGGGCGGCTCGGGCAGGTTGAGGGCTTCCTGGATTTCGCTCAGGGCGACGGTCTGGCGGTTTTTGTCGGCTTCCCAGCGGGTGCGCAGGGCGTTGAGCGTCTCCACGGCGTTCTCCGCGGCCATCTCGACCAATTCTTTGTTAAGGTCCTGGTGCGGGACGGTGATCTCGACTGCTTCGCCTGCTTTGCGTCCCCGCAGCCACTGGCTGATGATCTGCGCCTCTTCCAGTTCGTTGGGCAGAAGCACTTTGTTGGGCACGAAGGCCGCCTGGGCGTAGAACTGCTTGACAAATTCCGCCAGCACCTCCTCATCGGCTTCCTCTTCGGTGCCCTCCAGGACGAAGTATTCGCGCCCGATCAGCTTGCCGGCCCTGATGAAAAACACCTGCACGCAGGCTTCGCCATCGGCGCGGGCCATGGCGATCACATCTGAGTCGGTCTGGTCGCTGCTGACGACCTTCTGGCGCTCGACCACCCGGTCGATAGCCTGGAGCTGATCGCGGATGGCGGCGGCTTTCTCGTATTGCAGCGCTTCCGCGGCGGTTTCCATAGCCTGGTTCAGGCGCTGGACGATCGGTCCGGTGCGCCCTTCGAGAAACTTACACAGGTCATCGATCACCTGGCGGTAATCGGCCTGGCTGATGGCGCCAATGCAGGGGGCAGTGCACAGCTTGATGTCGTAGTACAGGCACGCGCGCGCATCTGTGCCCGTGATCTCGCGGTTGCAGGTCAGGTAGGGGAAGATCTTGCGCAGCAGGTCGAGGGTCTGGTGCACAGCCCACACGCTCGTGTAGGGGCCGAAGTAGCGCGAGCCGTCCGTGACCATCTGGCGGGTGACGGTCACCTTGGGGAAGGGATCTGCCCAGTGGACTTTGATGTAGGGGAAACGTTTGTCATCTTTGAGGCGCACGTTAAAGCGCGGCCGGTGGCGCTTGATCAGGTTCATCTCCAGGATCAGCGCTTCCAGCTCGGAGCCGACCACGATCCACTCCAGGTCGGCGATCTCTCGCACCAGTTTGTGCGTCTTGGGGTGCTCGTGGGCTGCCGCGTGGAAGTAGGAGCGCACCCGGG
>JBLRWR010000030.1:0-14223 GCA_047921135.1 Candidatus Brevefilum sp. | reverse complement strand
GGGCCACAAAGGCGTTGCCCTGCAAAATTTGGATATCAAATAACCGTAGCAAGAAGAACCCAAAGATGGTAATGATTAAAATGTACAGAACCGCATAACGCCACTTATCGTAGTTCCTGTTCTGTTGAGAAAATAATGTCATACCTCCACCTCCTGTGGAGAAATCCGCCCAGCCAAGTCTTTAGCGATGGCATAAATGGGCAGAGAAAAGATCAAATTTAACAATGCACTTGGCAAAATCACGCGATCCAGGCTTTCCAGCCATGAAATGGGGGCACCGGTAATTATCAAAATCAATACATATAGCGTTTGTTGGAAAAATGTACCAACTAAAACTACGATCAGCATGGCCAGCAAAGGCGTCCGCCACACACGTCTTTGCAAACCTTTTGAGATCCCGACCACTCCCAAATACCCAATTAAAGGTGCGAAAAAGGGCATTGCAGATACTAAACTAACCAACACACCCGAAATTACCGTCCATACCCAGCTGTTTTTCACCTGTTCCTGCAAAGACCAGGCTGCTAAAAACAGCAGGATTATATCCGCAGTCCCAGAGACCAGCCTGGTCTGCGAAAAAATCGTCGTTTGCAAGATAAAAAATACCACAAGTGCTATGGCACACACAAGGTGAGAAATCATATCTACGGCCCTGGAATTAGCGGTGTGATATCTACAGCCTCAAAATCGGAGATCACCAAAACGGCGTTAATACTCTCGAAATCCACAATTGGCTGAACAGACGCAGTCTGAAACAAAGCATTTTCTCGCCGTTGAGTCGAAAGCACCTGCCCCACAAATATGTTTGGTGGAAAATTGCCTCCCAAACCAGAAGTTAGCACAACATCACCCGGTTCAACGACCATATCCAACGGGATCATATCCAACGAAACGTCCCCGGTCAGCGAACCCACCAATTGCGCTTCGATGTTCGCAGACTGAAGGCGAATATTTACCACGGAGGTGGAATCGGTGATCAACTTGATTCGCGCCGCGCCTGCGATCACCGCGTCAACCCGCCCAACCAAACCCTGTTGGGTTACCACCGGCATACCATACAGCACACCGTGATTGGTGCCGCGGTCAATGATGATGTATTGCAAAAACGGGCTGATCTCCCGGCCAATCACCGTGGCGGCTATGTAATTGTATTGCGGATTTGTCCGTCCAAAGTCAAGCAGCGCAAAGCAGACCTGCGCTTCACCCAAGCGTTCTTCCATGACGATCAACTGGGTTTGGAGTTGTGTGAGCTGGGATTCAAGCAAAGCATTTTGCTCCCGTAATACCGTCACGTCACGCGGGGTGGTCATAAAATCCCGTGCGGAGAGGTAGCGCACAGAAAGCCAGCTTTGGAATGAAATCAGCGGATTCACAGATAGGTTAAAAACCGGCGTCAAATAGCCGCTCAGGGCAAGAAATAATAGACCGGCCACAGCTGCGACAATGATAATCGTTTGGATATTCTTTGAATTTAGGAATTTCATAATAAACCGATCCCAATTCAGATTTGGATCGAATTATTGAACTATAAGCTATGAAAAATAAGAAGTCAAGGATAATTAAGCGATTGTCCGGGCTGTGGGCTCTCGCTCTAAACCAACAAGGAAGCTTGGATAAACATCTGGGTCCTGCAAAACCATGCCGCATCCCCGGGCCACACAAGTCATGGGATCCTCCGCCACCCAAGCCCGCACATGAAGCTCAGCAGACAGCCGTTCTGACAAGTTTTTAAGCTGTGAGCTTCCGCCAGCTAGGCAAATGCCGGTGTCTAACAAATCTGCTAATATTTCTGGCGGTGCCTCATCCAGAGCGTCCTTGATCGTTTTGATAATGACAGCGATCGAACTTGAAATTGCTTCACGGATTTCCACTGAGGAAACCTCAATTGCTTCAGGTAACCCAGTCACCAAATTTCTACCCCGTACCTCAACCGTAAGTTCCTCTTTCAATGGGTAAGCAGACCCGATGGACAATTTCACCTTTTCTGCCATTCGCTCTCCGATGAACAGGTTGTATTTGTTGCGAATATAGTTAATGATGTCCTGGTCCAACTCGTCACCGGCAACCCGTAAAGACCGTGAGACCACCACGCCACCCATGGCAATGGCAGCCACTTCGGTGGTGCCCCCACCGATATCCACGATCATGATCCCTTGTACATCGTTGACGGGCAAGCCAGCCCCGATGGCAGCTGCTGAAGGCTCGTGAATCAACATCACCTCCCGTGCACCGGCAGCTTTGGCCGCATCAAATACGGCCCTTTTCTCAACTTCAGTAGCACCAGAGGGGATACCTACCACAACTCTCGGTTTGGGTAGGGGAACTATGCTTTGCTGGTGGGCCTTACCGATAAAATACTCCAGCAAAGCCTGGGTGATGTCATACTCAGAGATGACACCATCCCGCAGAGGCCGCAGGGCCACGACATTCGCAGGCGTTCGGCCCACCATGGCTTTAGCCTGTGCGCCAATCGCAATCGGATCACGGGTGCGCTTCTCAATTGCAACCCATGAGGGCTCATTGATCACAATACCCTTACCGCGGATAAAAATAATCGTATTTGCTGTGCCTAAATCAATTCCGATATCGAGGGAGAACAATCCCCAAAACCAGTTTAACGGGGAAAATGCCAATTTTTTACTCCTTAAAATAACAAGTTTGGCAATGTAGCATCACCAACAAGCCTTGCCAATTATACCATAGGAAAAAATCAATTCGTTTAAATTTGATCGACCTGAGTCTACCATGTCAGAGTGCTTATGATAGCTTTGTGCCTGTTTCATTGAAAATAATATAATTTTCTATCAAATTTTCAGGGAAAATGACCAGGAAAATAATCTGGTAATACCTGAACTAAAAATAAACTCGGGGGTTAAATTGGGGTTGCGGTTTTTCCAGAATGGTTTTGAGATCATCACCTGCACGGACCGTGAAGGTGATCACACCCTGTGCTGAAAGCTGTTCGGCCAACTCTGTCGAACCAGGCTTGTCGCCAAAACTTGAGGGATCAAGGAGGATTAGCACAGGGATCAAACCCCGGTGAATGATTTCCATAGTAACCCTGAGGATTTGCTCATCGGCTTCTGGCGTGATTAATACAACAGTGCTGCCCTTAGCAAGATGCCGGGTTTGTGTGTTGACCAATCCCCAAATTGGTAAATCACCTTCTGGCTCTAATACGGCTAGGGTCTCCAGTATTTTTCCCAGTTGCCGTTCGCCACGCTCAGCCGGCAGGACCATGAAGTGCTGTCCCGCAGACACCAGCCCAACCTCCCTTTTCTGGTTGATATAATATTTAGCAATCGAGGCCGCAATCGAAATGGCATACTCGGCCGTATCCGGCGGCAAACGAAAGGCTTTTTTATATCTTACCCACCAAATTCGATGTAAATCACCCAAACCAGATTCGTCACTGCGAATATGCACTGAGGCGCGGGCATCCAGGAAGATCCAAACCTCCGCTAGGGGGTCTTTTTCGAACTCTTTGACGATCAGCTTTTGCTTTCGTGTGGATGACGGCCAGTGAATCCGCCTGAGGGGATCACCCGGGACATATTCCCGTACACCCGCAGCATACGGCGTAACATCAAGGGTCTTTTCCCGCAAAGCTCGCCCACCTGGGAGTATGCCGTAAGGCACCAGAAAGAATTGAATATCGACCATGTAGGGGATTACCAATAACCGCAGGCTCGAATTAAACCGCTTGGTCTGTAAAAACAGGCCAAAGATATCTCCTGACTCAACCTGGGTGGGACTGAGCGTAAACCAACCGCGCTTTTGAAGCAGTGCCAACCCCACATACATCCTCGACTGTCTTCCACCCACACCTGTGATCACTTTCGAGCCCGTCCCGCTGATCAGGTCTGAAAGGTCTGTGATCTTCAACCAAATTTTTGGCAGGATAGATCGATTGAATATTTCGTACTCTTCTGTGAAAACCTCACCGACCTGCTTGCGCGTGACGCGGGTGAAGCGATTAAGCGAAATTCCATGCAGGGATAGCGCAGTCCAAGCTGCACTGGCCACCAAAATAACCAACAGGGCAATTGCCAGTCGGATGAAGATGGGATTAGGTGAAAGCCAGGGTAATTGTGAAAGGAAAAAACTAATCCCGGTCAGAAAAAGCATCCACCAAAATGACCGGCCAAACTTGATCACACCTCACCACCATCCACATCTCCCCCGGGCACAGGCAAAGTATCCAGGATTTCACGCACAATTTTTACCGCGCTCACATCCGTCAAGCGGGCTGCCGGACTGACGACTACACGATGCGAAAGGACATAAGGCGCCAGTTTTTTAATATCATCAGGCAGCACATAATCGCGACCGTCCAGAACAGCCATGGCCTGGCCCGCCCGAAATAGGCCCAGGCTGCCGCGAGGACTGGCGCCAAGGTAAACCTCCGGGTGCTCACGAGTTTCTCTAACCATCTCGACAATGTAGCGTTTGACAGGCCCAGAAACGTGAATTTGTTTGATCGTCTCCTGGGCTTGGAGGATCTCATCAATGGTAACGACGGATTCAAGTTCAAGAATGGGATGGATAAGCTGTTGTTCTTCAAGGATTTTAATCTCGTTTTTTAACGACGTATAACCCAGATCAATCCTCATCAGAAAACGGTCTAATTGTGCTTCAGGCAAAGGAAATGTGCCCTCATATTCGATTGGGTTTTGCGTGGCCAGCACCATGAAAGGCACAGGCAGTACATATGTGGTCCCGTCAACAGTCATCTGCCGCTCTTCCATGGCTTCCAACAGCGCGGACTGGGTTTTGGGCGTGGCCCGGTTTATTTCATCAGCCAGTACAATTTGGGCCATCAAAGGTCCGGGACGAAATTCAAACTCGAGCGTATTCTGGTTATAAATGGATACACCGGTCACATCACTGGGCAGCATGTCGGGCGTAAATTGAATACGTTTAAACACACATCCTAAGGATTTGGCCAAACTGCGCGCCAGCATGGTCTTGCCAACCCCAGGCACATCTTCAATCAAAACATGCCCCTGGCATAACAGGGCTATCACCGTTAAAGAAACTGTATCATCTTTGCCAATGATCACCTTTGCCAAATTCTGTTTGAGTTTGATCGATAGATCCTGGACCTGCAAAATATCAACAGCCATGTGACTCACTCCTGTGTGTCGTTATGTTCGATTATTTTTGTTTAATAATTCGCTCTTTATTCTATCGCATTTCGATCAATAGTGCAGTCCTGTATAAGGACGGTAAGCAGCGAAATTCCAAAGCATGGATATGGCGGCAATATCATTATTCGTGAGTTATTGAACCCCATCCCCACCTCTTTCCCTCGGGAGGGGAAGGGTACATGGAGGGCGGGAATGTGTGATTCCTGAGTGAAGGTCGTTGTTCTGCGAAAATGTTTAACTTTGAGTTTGCCCTGGGATGGCAAGCATTGGAGCAATAAGGGAGACCAGAAAGAATTGATGATAAAATAAAACACAGCACAGATAACTAAGCGTTGATCACATTCAAAACCGCTATCTGTGCACATGAAAGGCTATGACTGATGAGTGAATCGTTAAACCTTTTTCGATTACAAAAATTAGATACCGAGATTGATCAAATCAACTTACGCCTGAAGGAGATTGAACAATCCCTCAGTGATGACCGCCGCCTAAAATTGGCCAACAAAAGAGAGAAAAAAGCACAGGACAACCTCAAAACAACACGCATTGCCATGAACCAAATCGAATATAAGGTTGATTCTTTGCGTACCAAACGCAAAACCAATCAAACCTTACTGTTCAGCGGCAAAATAAAAAACCCAAAAGAACTGCAAGACCTTCAAATGGAATCAGAGTCCCTCAAGCGGTACATCAACCAGCTTGAAGATGAACAACTGGAGGCGATGATCACCCATGAGGCTGCAGAGAACGAAAGCAAAGCAGCTGAAGACAATCTAAAGCAAGTCAAAGGCTTATTGATACAAGAAAATGCTGCGTTAATGGGGGAACAGACTAAACTAAAGGACACTCTGAACCGGCTCATGCGTGAAAAAGAAGCTGTACAACAAGCGATCTCACCCAGCAACCAGGCGCTTTATGACCAGTTGCGGGAGCGAAAGCGCGGTTCAGCTGTGGCAACTGTTTCTGATGGGGGTTGTGGGATTTGCGGTCAGGCGATGACGCCTGCCGATTTGCAAGCCGTGCGGTCTTCCAGCGGGCTGGTTTTCTGTGGATCCTGCGGCAGAATACTATACGAAGGCTAGCGGGATTTTACACAAAACTACGCAGCAGCGCAACGATCAAAGACCCCAACACCTGCAAACCGATAATCAGGATCAATGGGCTAAAATCCAAACCGTTTATGGGTGGTACGCTATTGCGAATAGGCGTGAAGAGGGGTTCAATCACCTGGGCCAGCACATTGACCACCGGGTGATAAGGAGCCAGGATCATCCGTAATAATGTGTAGATGACCACTGCCAGGGTCAACACAGAGATAATTGCATTGATAATAATAATGATCAGTCCCATATTTCTTCACTCCGCCTGCTTCTTTAATTTTCTGGCCTGGCTCCAAAAATTATTGTGCCAAGCCGGACCATGGTAGCCCCCTCCTCGATAGCCACTTCAAAATCAAAACTGGTCCCGATCGATAGCTCACGCCACGTCATCATGGGCAATTGCTCCTTGAGATAACGCTGTAAGCGGGCCAAGCGCTGGTAAAAGGGCCTGGTGTTTTCAGGGTCTTCAAAATACGGGGGCATACTCATCAGACCGCGCACCTCAATATTGGGCATGTGGGCAATCTTCTCAAACTGGGGCACCAGTTCAGGCCAGGTATGCTCATCCCACGCCTTCCAGCCATGCTTGCTTTCTTCGCCGCTCACGTTAACCTCGATCAACACCGGCATGCGCCGGTTGGCTTCGCCGCAATAACGGTCCAGGTAACGGGCAATTTTCATCCGGTCCACAGCGTGCACAAAGTCGAAATTATCACACACCGTGCTGGTTTTCCGGCTCTGAATATGGCCTATCATGTGCCAGGTGAGCGCTTGCTCGCTCGCTAAAGCCTTAATCTTTTCTGCAGCTTGCTCAGGATAATTTTCACCAAAAGCGCGAATTCCGGCTGCAATGCCGGCTTTGATCGTTTCCAGAGGCATGAGCTTGGTCACGGCGATCATCTGGATTTCACGATGATCACGGCCAGCTTTGTCAGCAGCCTGCGCCATCCGACTTTGCACCTGAGTCAGGTTGGCCTTAATCTGAGCAACTTGTTGTGAAAAATTTAATCCATTCATCGAATTGTCTCAATTCTTAAGATTAATTATCCTTAATGCTCATCAAGACTGCAAATCGGCCTGTTTTACCATGTTCAGCCCGATGGGAATACCAATCTTCTAAATGGCAGGCTGTGCACAGACCAGCGGTCTCAATTTGAACTACCCCAGCCTGTTCCAGGATCTCCCTATTGGCCAGCCACAGGTCTAAATACAGTCGTCCGTCGCGGTGATCAAAAAAGCGGCCTGCCTCCACACCATTGTGAGACACAAAGGCATTTAATACCTCTTCACCAACTTCATAACAGGCTGCACAAATCGAGGGCCCAATGCCAGCAATCAGCGTTTCAGGCCTTGAACCAAAACAGGTAGACATTTTCTCAACCGCCCGCTGGGCAATACGTTGGTATGTTCCCTGCCAGCCCGCATGAACAATCCCCATCGCACGCCGAAGCGGGTCCACCAACAAGACCGGCACGCAATCGGCAAAGCGCATGAACAGGGTGACATCAGATTTGTCGGTCAGGATGCCATCGGCTTTAGGGTGCGGCTCGTCCCGGCCTCTGGGGGCATCTGTACAAACAATTCGGTCACCATGAACCTGCCACACATCATATCGTGACCCAAAATCAAGCCCAAAGGCATTATAAATCCGTTCATGATTGGCCAGCACGGCTTGCGGGTCGTCACCCACAGTCCCCCCTGTATTCAAACTATCAAATGGCGCCCTGCTCACCCCGCCCCGGCGCGTAAAAATCGCGTGAAAGATCGGCAGGTCTTGAAAGCTTTCAAATTGGAAGTAACGCAAGCCGTTTTTCTCAGTAAAACCCATCAGATTTGTTGATCCGTTTGTTGATCAATTTGCGAAACGATGGCACCTTTTAGCTCCATATCCCGCCGGTTGTCTTTAACCGATTCTTCCAGGTATGGAAAGCCAAACCATGCGGAGGTCAACCCGAATAAACCACCGGTGACCACCCGAAACAATGGCGTACTCTCCCGCAAGGGGATCCAGCTAAACAACCCCAATCCCGTTTGGCTGAGCAGTTGGGAAAACCCATCCAAACCGATCGGGCCTATCCCCAACAGGAGCCATACATACCATGGGAGCGGCTTAATCTTTCTGCCAGAGCTTGAAAATATCAGGCCAAACACAAAGATCAACCCGTAGATGGCTAAATCTCGCTGACACAAAGCCGTTTTGTAACCCATGCGCTCATTGCCCAAAAAGGCACGGGCCGAGTTAACATCATGCTCATGAAAGCCAGTTGCCTCACCGTAGGTGATCACACCCTCAATGTTGGCCAGTTCTCGCGGGTAAAAGGGCTGTTCACCAAACAAGAAAAAGGAGCGGTAGGCCAGTTGATGACACAACGGACTGTAGACCCGGTAAATGACTTTCGCCGGTGCCTCCCAGCCTATTTTCATCAATCCAGGGGCCAGGAGCGCCAAAAAGACGTATAAAAACATAAAACCATTCACCAGCAGCATATAATGGTTAGAAAACCAGTGCGAAACCCGGTCAGATTTGGTCATTTGCAAGGGTTCTGTGATCCGCTGCGCTAAAACTTCATTCCCCTTGGCTTGCGCTTCCCGAAGGCGAGACTCAGCTTTTTGAAAGGCAAAGCGGATTTCCTCGAGTTCAAAAGTCCCTACCAGACGGTAAACGCCAATATCGAGTACGGGTGCCTTTTCTGCAAATTCAGATGTAAGAATCGCTACACGGTCAATATCAATAATGTGCAAGGTATGGGGATGTTCAGCCTGAACCTGATTGAGACGACTGGTGATCATCTCCAGCCTGGAATCTGATTTTGAGATAAATAACGTTACTTGTATCATTCACCTAAGCCTATCTGTAATAAGTACCGATCCAATAATGTTGCGTTCAATTCACCAATATGGGTCGCCATTAATGTACCCAATTCATCGTAGAACAACGTCGTCGGGAATCCATAGATGCGAAAATGTCGTGATGCCGTGCCCGTGGGGTCCAGGAGGACTCTCAATCCCAATCGGTTGCGCGTGACAAAATCACGCACAACGCCCTCATCCTCGCCAGCATTGATAGCCAAAACGACCAGGTCACCCCGATACCGTTCGGCGTAATCCTCAATTAACGGCATTTCTTCCACGCATGGCGGGCACCATGTCGCCCAAAAATTCACCAGCATCGGGCTGCCCGCAAAATCCGATAAAGAAACAGCCTCCCCATCCAGATCCATCAATGATAATGGCTTTTCTTCGGTTGGCGCAGTCTCTTCTACCAATTGGTCTGATTCAGAAATCGGCATTCCGGTTTCAGAAGTCAATTCTCCAGGATTATCTTGAGGTGTACTTTCTTTAGGGCGCAAAAATGATATGGTCTGCCGTAATTCGAGAACCACAAACACTCCCATCACGATGATTAACAGGATAATACTGAGGTCAATCAGCCAGTGTTTTGTTTTTACACCCATCGCAACCTTTAAAAAGCTCAGATTCCAAAATCAATCAGCGCATCAAATGTCGCCAATTGTTGGTAGATCCCCAAGAACAGCATGACACCCACAGCAATTAATAAGATGCCCATAACAATTTCAACCACATGCATGGCTTTGCCATATTTTCTTAATATATTCGTCACCCACCCCACACCCAGGGCTGCAATCAAGAACGGCACACCCATCCCTAACGAATAAACGCCCAGCAGGCTGACGCCCTGCCCAATATTGGCGCGCTCAATCGCCAGGGTTAAAATTAATCCCAGTGTCGGCCCCACACAGGGCGACCAACCGGCTGAGAAGACAACACCCATGATAAACGATGCAAAAAAACCACTGCCTTTACTGAGCTTGGCTTGCGGCCTCAAATCGTAATTGAGGAAGGGAATGTTGATGAGGCCGGTCAGATGCAGTCCGAACAGGATGATGACCACCCCGCCAGCCTTTGCCAGTAGATCACGGATTTGAAAGAAAAACACACTTAAAGCCGAAAAAGCCAGACCCAGGGAGATGAAAACAAAACTGAACCCCAACACAAACGCCAAACCGTGTAAAAATGTCCGTGTTCGCTTGGTATTTGGTTCCTGGCCGGATATCGACTTCCCCCCCAAATACCCTACATAAGCTGGCACAAGCGAAAAAACACAGGGCGAAAAGAAAGACGCTAACCCTGCAACAAAAGCCAGACCAATCGAAACATTGATGGCATCCACCTTATCCGCCCAATAGTGCCTAAGAGACCACTTCAACAGTGACAGGCGTCGACATACCATACCCAGACCAGATCAAATCCCCTTCTTGGTAAGGTATCGTGGGCTCAACCCAGCGCCAAATCCACTTTGCGTCTTCAGGGCGGCAGTTGATACAACCATTGGATTTCATAATGCCATAGGCGTTATGCCAGTAAGTTGAATGAATATAAACCCCATCAGGCTCAATGCCAAAATTCCAACCCACACCCGGTAAATCAAATCCAGGGAAATAGCGGCCGTCCCGGCTGTAATGCATGGATATATTCTTACGCCAGGGTGTATGCTTGCCCAAGGGTGTAATATATTTACCGGTATCAGTATCGCGACCGCCCGTCGTCACAGTCGTAAAAAAGACTTCCTGGTTCCCTTCGTAGCAGCTCAGGGTCTGCAAGCCCATACCTCGCATTTGAACAACAATAGATTTATCACCAACACCAGGATGGATTGGCGCAACTTCCTCAGGGGTGATTTGACGGCACACCTGAGCGTCAACCCAATATTCGTCAGCAAAGGCGCCCACCTTCTGCATGAGGCAATATTGGGTTCTGCCAGTGGAGGGGTGTTGGCGAATGTCAAAAGCCCAGTAGATCTGCGAATAATGCACGCGGGGATAGATCACGTTGGGATCTCGGATCCACCACATGTAATTTTCTTTGGGCTTGGTCAAATCGATATCAATAAAGGGTGTGGTGATCTCAACCCACATCCCACGCGAGCCATCGGGCATCTCCGGTAGTTCTGAAAGCGGTTCCTGCAGGATATGGCGTACTTTTTGAACATCATCCGCATAGATGTACCCGGCCGGTGTTTCAACCCAGCGCTGGTTGATCCGTAATCGGTCCACCTGTTTGGTGGTTACTTCCTGCTTCCACTCAAACACGTCGTCATACCAGGCGGACCCCACATTGGGCGCATCCATAAACGGTTCGCTCTTGATCGGCACCCGTGTGCCCCACTCGCCAACGCAGATCCGCCCCAATTGGGTGTTAACAGGAAAATCCGGCGAAACAGGATCAGCTTGCAGAGCTTGGCTGCCCTGGGCGATCACAGTGCCCATTCTGCTGCCGCTTAATGCCAAACCGCCCATGGCCAGGGTAGAAAATTTCAAAAATTCACGCCGAGAAAGCTTATCTTTTCGTTTCATAATATGATTAAAATAATCCAAATAGTCATCATTGTCAAGAAATTGTACCGGTTTCTAATCCCATTTTCAAAATCATGGCCTTCACATCCTCGATTTCAGGGCCCCACCAGGCATCACCGGGTTGATAGGGAACCACCCCCCGGATCGTTTCGTAGGCGATCTTTGTCCCTGCCCCCAACTTCTTATCCGGGTATTGCCGCAGACGCAGGTCCAGCGCGCGGGCCGCCGTATAGCATTCAATCGCCAGGACATGCGCAGTGTTGGCAACAATCTGGCGTGCATGCCGGGCGGCAGTCATCGCGTTGGCATTATGATCTTCTTGCTGTGCAGAAACTGGCAGCGATTGCACCGAGTCCGGGCTGGCCAGCGTCCGGTTTTCCAGCACCAGGGATGCGGCGGTATAATGCGGCATCATCAATCCGGAATTCAACCCCGCGTCCGCATCCTGATCCACCAGCATGGCCGGCAAACCACAGTTGAGATGCCGATCGATTAGCCGATAGGTGCGCCGTTCCGAGATTGCCCCCAGCTCAGCCAAGGCAATCCCGAGGAAGTCCATAGCCAGGCCAATCGGTTGGCCATGGAAATTGCCCCCAGAAAGCGCAACGCCGGGGTCAAATAAAAGCGGATTATCCGTAGCAGCATTGATTTCTGTCTCAATCGCGTCTCTGACAAAGGACAATGTGTCCCAGCAAATCCCCTGGACCTGGGGGGCGCAGCGTAAGGAGTAAGCATCCTGCACCCGTTCAGTGCAATCAACCAGTTCACTGCCGTGGATGAGGTCGCGAACAACTTCAGCCACATGAATCTGGCCTTTGAAACCACGGGCTTGGTGGAGCCTTTCATCGAAGGCAGCCGAACAGCCCATTAAAGCCTCTAACGAAAGGGCCAGCGAAATCTGACCAGTTCGTAACAAGGTTGCCGCATCATGGACCGCCAGTGCGCCAATGGCGGCGGAGAAAGTGGCACCATTGGAAAGCGCCAAACCTTCCTTGGCCTGCAAAGTAATCCGTTTGATGCCGGCACGCGCCATGGCCACCTTTCCTGAGAGGATTTCACCCTGGTAGTATGCCTGTCCGGAATCGGCCTCACTGTCCTGCTCATCAGTGGTTAATATCAGCGCGATATGCGCCAGTTGTGCCAGGTCGCCAGAGGAACCGAGCGAACCCTGTGCCGGGATGATGGGCGTCACCCCTTTGTTTAGCAAAGCCAGTAAACCCTCAATGACTTCCAGGCGAACCCCAGAATTACCTTTTGCCAGGGTATTTGCGCGCACCAAAATCGCTGCCCTGACAATCTCGTCCGCCAGGGGCTCCCCGGTTCCAACCGCATGGCTGAGAATCAGGTTGCGGCTTAATTGCGCGGACTCCTCCGGCGGAATGCTGATTTCGGCAAAGACACCAAATCCAGTATTGATTCCATAGACCGGGGCTCCCCGTTCAATTATTTCTTCTATCCACAGGCGTGATGTCTGCACTGCTTCTTTCGCCATTGGTGCCAGCCTTACCGGTGCACCATCGCGCGCCACAGCAACAACATCTTCAATGGTCAAATGTTCGCCATCAATTGTGACGGTGTGCATAAAAGCTCCCATTTCAAAAAACTAAAAGTCCAATCAAGACCGAAACCAAGGGGATAGTGATGTTATCCACATCACTAAAGGGCAATGACTCGATTAGTGTCGTTGCCACCACAATAATAGCGACCGAAAGCAGGTAATTTGTGAGAGGTGGTGTGAAATACCCTCCCCAGATGAAAGCCCACAACACCAGTACCGAAAAAACAAAACCGCCCACAAGCATGGCTAGCGAACCAGCAACGGTCTTTTTCGGTGACCAGGGCACCCTGATTCCGCCAACTTTTTTCCCAACGATATCCGCCAAACCATCCCCCCCGCACAGGATCATCAAAGCCACAATTCCGGTCGGAGACCGGCGCCAGAACGCGATCGTCAGCAGGACAAAGGCAATCCCATAAAACAATGGACCCCGTAAAATCTCACGCCGATCACCGGTGCGGGACATGGCCGCCACAGCCGAGGGGTCTTTGATCACACCCGTGCCTACCAGCGCAAATTGGGCGGTGATCGCCAACGGCACCAAGGCAGCGATAAAAGGTGCTGTGGGTGTTTCTTTGAACAGCAGCCAACACAGGACAAAAAGCGGCCCTGTGCCGATGTGAATGATCTTACGGCTGAGCGCGCTGGTAATCCAACCGCGATGTGCCATGAAGTCATTCAACCGCAGCCAAACGACAGCAATTATTACAGTGAGTACAAGGGCGATCAGGTTATTATTCAGCACTTTTGGTTATCTTTGCGTCGTATGTGTGGTTAATAATCCTTGCGTCCTCTTCGGCTTTCCAGGGCGCGGTCAACATCTCGATCCATATCTCGTTTTTTAATCGCCTGGCGCTTATCAAATTGCCGTTTACCTTTCGCCAGAGCAATTTCCACTTTTGCAAGGCCACCGCGCAGATACAGCATTGTCGGGACGATGGTGGTGCCCTTTAACCGAACGGCATCCCACAAGGTTTTAATTTCGCGCTTATGCAATAAGAGGCGGCGGTCGCGTTCTGGTTCATGGTTGAATACGCTCG